>JAYVBU010000096.1:0-8328 GCA_043750335.1 Betaproteobacteria bacterium
ATTCAGGCCGTGGGCCATGAAGCCAAGGCCATGCTGGGCAAAGTGCCCGGCAATATCGAGGCCATTCGACCCATGAAAGACGGCGTGATTGCCGACTTCACCGTCACCGAGCAAATGCTCAAGCAGTTCATCAAAATGGTGCATCCCCGTGGCGTGTTCAAACCCGGCCCGCGCATCATCATCTGCGTGCCTTGCGGCTCAACCCAGGTAGAACGCCGTGCCATTCGCGAATCAGCACTGGGTGCGGGCGCTAGCGAAGTTTTTTTGATCGAAGAACCCATGGCTGCAGCCATTGGTGCGGGTTTGCCGGTGTCTGAGGCGTCGGGCTCCATGGTGGTGGATATCGGTGGCGGTACCACCGAGGTCGCCGTCATCTCGCTCGGTGGCATGGTTTACAAGGGCAGTGTGCGCGTGGGAGGTGATAAATTTGATGAGGCCATCATCAACTACATCCGCCGCAACTACGGCATGCTGATTGGCGAATCCACCGCAGAAAACATCAAAAAGAAAATCGGCTCAGCCTTCCCAGGCTCAGAAGTGCGCGAGATGGAAGTCAAAGGCCGCAATCTGGCAGAAGGCATTCCGCGCAGCTTCACCATCTCCAGCAATGAAATCCTCGAAGCCTTGACCGACCCGCTCAACAGCATCGTGTCGGCAGTGAAATCCGCCCTAGAGCAAACGCCGCCGGAATTGGGCGCTGACATCGCCGAAAAAGGCATGGTACTGACCGGCGGCGGCGCACTGTTGCGCGACATCGACCGACTGCTGATGGAAGAGACTGGCTTGCCAGTGATCGTCGCCGAAGACCCGCTGACCTGCGTAGTGCGCGGCTCTGGCCGGGCGTTGGAGGAAATGGAGCAACTCTCCACCGTTTTCACCAACGATTGACACATGAACTGGGGGATTCGGAGTTAAATCGTTTCGCGCATGATGGACACATCGACCCCCGCCTTTTTTAAACGTGGCTTAGCGCCACCGGCGCGCCTCGCGATTTTTTCTGTCCTGGCTTTTCTCTTGATGGTGGCGGACGGGCATTACCGCTACCTCAATACCGTGCGCAGCGCCTTCGCCGTCATCATCAACCCCTTGCAGCATGGCATGAATGCGCCGGTGCAACTCGCAGCCAAAGTCAGCGGATTTTTCGTAATCCAAGGCCGACTTAAAAGTGAAAATTCCGAGCTGAAAGAAAAGCAGTTATTGCTCGGTGGCCAATTGCTTCAGTTTCAAGCAATGCAAGCGGAGAACGCGCAATTGCGTCTTCTGCTCGACGCGAAGCCGCACTTTTCTCTGCAACCTGTATTTGCCGAAATACTTTACTCCGGGCGCGACCCCTTCTCGCGCAAAATTATTATTGATCGTGGCAGCTTGCAAGATATAAAACCCGGCCAAGTGGTTGCTGACCAGATCGGTGTGGTGGGGCAGGTGACGCGCGTCTATCCTGTGGTGAGCGAGGTCACGCTGATTACCGATAAAGATCAAGCAGTGCCGGTGCAAAACGTACGCAACGGCCTGCGCGCCGTGGTGTTCGGCAATGGCCAAGACGGCACACTGGATGTGCCCTTCATGCCGGTCAATGCCGATTTGCAAAATGGCGATCAGCTTGTCACTTCAGGCATCGACGGCATTTACCCACCCGGTCTGCCCGTTGCGGTGGTCAGCAAAATCGAGCGCAACGCCGCGTTTCCTTTTGCCAAGATTTCTTGCCAGCCCTCTGCCGGTATTGATCGGCATCGCCAAGTGCTGATTCTCAAGACGGACACTGTCACGCCGATTGCGCCGCGTCCACCCGAGCCGGAACCTGTGAGCCATGGCAAATCTAAGCCCTAAAAGCGTACTCAGCAAACCCGCCTCCGGGCGATTTATCCTGCTCTCGCTGCTCATCGGCTTGGCAGCGAATTTATTGCCCTGGAACGGCCTTGCAAAATTGCTGTGGCCCGACTTCATCGGCCTGCTGCTGGTGTACTGGATCACCTATCAGCCGCGCCGCATTGGCTTGGGCACGGCCTGGTTTCTCGGCTTGTTGATGGATATTGCGGACGGCGTATTGTTCGGCCAGCACGCGCTGGCCTATACCTTGATGGCCTATTTAGCTCAGATATTGCATCGGCGCATCCAAACGCTTAGTCCTTGGCAACAATCGCTGTATGTATTCGGCTTGCTGTTAATCGCGTTGGTCATCATGTTGGTGATCCGCCTCGCCTTCGGTGCGCCGTTTCCAGGCGCTTTGTATTTTGTCAGCGGCGTGACGAGCGCCGTGTTGTGGCCAAGCTTCTCGCTCCTGCTGCGACTGCCCCAGCATCGCAAAGCGACGCTTGACGATACTTACACGAAATTTCACAAGTGACGCGCGGCACCGAACTTAGAAATCATCAGCGCGAGTTGTACTATTTTCGTGTGCGGCTTACGGTCGCCGCCAGCGTGGCGTTGTTTTTATTTCTGCTTTTGTTTGCACGTTTTATGTATGTGCAAATCGTCCAACACGATCACTACATGACGCTGGCCGAACAAAATCGCATTTCGATTGTGCCTATCATTCCCAATCGTGGCTTGATACTCGACCGCAATGGCGCGACGCTGGCGCATAACTACACTGCGTTCACGCTGGAGATCACGCCCAGCAAATCCGCCAATCTGGAGCAAACCATTAACGATCTTTCGACCTTGATGGAAATTACGCCCAAGGATCGCAAGCGTTTCAAAAAGCTGCTGGATGAAAGCCATAATTTCGAGAGCCTGCCCATCCGCACTCGCTTGAACGATGTTGAGATCGCGCGCTTTGCCGCCAACCGCTATCGCTTCCCCGGCGTAGAAATCAAAGCACGACTGTTCCGGCATTATCCACTGGGACAAATCGCTTCGCACATGGTGGGCTATATTGGCCGCATCAACGATGCCGACCTCGAACGCCTGGAAGCCGCCGACGAATTGGCTAATTACCGTGGCTCGGATCATATTGGCAAAGCCGGTCTGGAACAAAGTTACGAAAAAGAATTGCACGGCACTACCGGTTTTGAAGAAGTAGAAACGGACGCCGGTGGACACGCCGTACGCACGCTCTCGCGCACCCCACCCACTTCTGGCAACAATCTGACTTTGCATGTCGATTTAAAATTGCAACAAGTCGCCGAACAAAGTTTCGGCAATTTTCGCGGTGCGCTGGTGGCCATTGAGCCGAAAACCGGCGGCGTGTTGGCCTATCTATCCAAGCCCGGTTTTGACACCAACTTATTCGTCGATGGCATTGACCCGCAAAACTGGGACCTGCTCAACAATTCACCCGATAAGCCGATGGTTAACCGTGCCATGCATGGGCAATACCCGCCGGGCTCCACCTTCAAGCCCTTCATGGCATTGGCGGCGTTGGAATTGAATAAACGCAGCCCGAGTTACGGCATCAACGATCCAGGTTTCTTTACCCTGCCCGGCAACAGCCACCGCTATCGCGACTGGAAAGCCGGTGGCCACGGCTTTGTCGATCTGCACAAATCTCTGGTGATCTCCTGCGACACCTACTATTACGGCCTCGCCGTGGATTTGGGCATCGACAATATTTTCAATTTCATCAGCCATTTTGGTTTCGGCAAAAAAACTGGGATCGACATTGAAGGCGAGCGCACGGGTTTGTTGCCCTCTACCGAGTGGAAGATGAAACGCTTCAAACAGAAGTGGTATGTCGGCGACACCGTGAGCGTTGGTATTGGGCAAGGCTACAACTTGGCAACGCCTTTGCAACTAGCCGTAGCGACCGCAACTATCGCCAACAACGGCACACAAATGCGCCCGCAGCTGGTGCGCCAAATTGAAAACTCGAAAACCTATACCATGGTGTTACGCCCGCCAGTAATCATTTCCACCTTACCAATCAAACCCGAGAATCTGGATTTAGTTCGTAACGCATTGGTCGATGTCACCCGCCCCGGCGGAACTGCTGCGCGCGCCAGCGCGGGCGCGCCCTACGCCATCGCCGGTAAGACCGGCACCGCACAAGTAATCGGCATGAAGCAAGGCGAAAAATATGTCGAGAGTCGCGTGGCGGAGCGCCACCGCGACCACGCCCTATTCATCGCTTACGCCCCAGCTGACGACCCCAAAATTGCCATTGCAGTGCTGGTAGAAAACGGCGGGCATGGCGGCTCTACCGCCGCGCCCATCGCGCGCGCAGTTTTCGATTATTATTTGCTGGGCAAGCTACCCGCCACCCCCGTCACAGACGCAGCAGACGAAAGTGAACATGATTAGACGCTTTGGCCTCTTTTTGATCCGCCACCTCGACGGATTTTTAATCAGCGTACTCAGCCTAACCATGCTGCTCGGCTTGTTTGTGCTCTATAGCGCGACAGCACAAAACGCTGATCGCTTACTCAATCAAATCGTCAGCATCACCGTTGCCATCGTTATCATGTGGGCCGTCGCCAATTTGCCACCGCAACATTTGATGCGCTTTTCCTGGCCAACGTATGTTGCCGGTTTGCTGCTCTTGGTGGGCGTGGCGCTATTCGGCGAGGTGAGTCACGGCGCGCGGCGTTGGTTGCATATCGGCGTCACCCGCATCCAACCCTCTGAACTCATGAAAATCGCCGTGCCGCTCATGCTTGCCTGGTATTTTGAAAAACGCGAACGCAGCATGAAGCTATCTGATTTTGCGGTCGCCGCAATCTTATTGTTAATGCCTGTTGCCTTAATAGCGAAACAACCCGATTTAGGCACCGCGCTCTTAATCGCGGCGTCTGGTTTTTATGTGCTGTTTTTAGCGGGTATCGGTTGGAAGGTGATTACCGGCTTAACTGTGATTGCCACTGCCCTAGCACCCGTGGGGTGGTCACTTTTGCATGACTACCAGCGACAGCGAATCTTGACACTGCTCGATCCGAGCCAAGACCCGCTCGGCGCCGGCTACCACACGATTCAATCTACCATTGCACTCGGCTCAGGCGGTTTCTTCGGTAAGGGTTGGCTGCAAGGTACGCAAGCGCATTTGGATTTTTTACCGGAGCGCCACACTGATTTTATCTTCGCCGTGTTTGGCGAGGAGTTCGGTCTATTCGGCATCATGTTTTTGCTCCTACTGTATCTGCTCATCGTCGCACGCGGCTTCTACATAGCGGCGAATGCACCCTCACTATTCGGGCGTTTGGTGGCAGGCAGCATCACCTTAACATTTGCCACTTACGCCTTCGTCAACATGGGCATGGTGTCGGGTATCCTACCAGTGGTGGGCGTGCCGCTACCCTTGATTAGCTTTGGCGGCACTTCGATGGTGACGCTGCTATTGGGCTTTGGCGTACTGATGAGCGTGGCGACGCATCGGCGCTTGGTGAAGCAATGATGCGACGCATACACCTTGTCGCCATCCTCCTTTTTCTAATTGGACTGACAGGATGCGCGAGCGCTCCTAAGCCTAATGCACGAATTGAAACATCCGCTAAAACCGACAAACCGATTGCGCCACCCGTCTCACGCGCAGGTGGCTACTATCAAGACGACGGGCCGGGTGATAACGCGCCGCAAAATATTGAAGCCATTCCCGATGCCGCACCGCGCGTCGAGCCACTACACCGTTACGCTAACGACACGTACATCGTACTGGGCCGCAGCTACACCCCGGATCTTTCCGTCACGCCCTATAGCGCGCGCGGAATTGCCTCCTGGTACGGCAAAAAATTTCATGGCAAACGCACCGCCAGTGGCGAGGCCTACGACATGTACGGCATGACAGCCGCGCACACCACCCTACCCATTCCCAGCTACGTGCGCGTCACCAATCCCAAAAGCAATAAATCGGTGATCGTGCGCGTCAATGATCGCGGCACGTTTCATGCGGACCGCCTGATCGACCTCTCCTATACGGCGGCTTATAAATTAGGGCTGATCGGCACAGGGAGTGGCGTGGTGGAAATAGAGCGCATCGACCCCGCTACTTGGCGGCCAGCTGATGCGCCCGTCGCCGTGGCAATAGCCAAACCCGAACCGGTCGTCCCCGAGGATATCGCGACTTACTGGTTACAGTTCGGCGCGTTCAGTGTGCAGGCTAACGCAGAAGGCATGCTCAATCGACTGCAAACGCAATTGGGGCAGCTTGGCGAATCTGTGCGGATCGTGTCAAAAGATGGACTACTGCGCTTACGCGCCGGGCCATTTAAAACCGTCGCCGAAGCAAACGATTTGGCCGTGCAGGTAAAAAAATTGAGCGATGTGGTGGCGGTGGTATTGCGCTGAAGTGTAATTTTGATGTGGTTAGTTTGCAGCTAGTTAGGGTCACATAGTTAGCACATTAGTTAGCATTAGTTAGGGTCAGGCCT
This sequence comes from Betaproteobacteria bacterium, assembly GCA_043750335.1. Classification (GTDB taxonomy): domain Bacteria; phylum Pseudomonadota; class Gammaproteobacteria; order Burkholderiales; family Thiobacteraceae; genus RBG-16-58-11. The sequence continues at coordinate 6,300 of JAYVBU010000096.1, forward strand.
TTACCTTATACATATTTTTTAACTCAACCAGTACAGGCTCTTGCTCGCCCTCTTCAATCGCCCGCTGTATCTGCGAAATGCGGCCAGCCGATACGCCCGTCACCTCAGCCACCTCGCGCAGACTTAGATTCACCGCACGGCGTAGCAGATAAACCCAAATTTGAAATGCTCGCTGATGGCTTCTATTTTTAACATTTCGCACCGTGACGCCAAACATACTCGCCACAGTTTTAAGCACCCCCTCCATTTTTGGGCGTGCTGGCAGACGGTGGCTAGCAGGGATGCCCTGCCGATCTTGTTCCGAAACAATTTTTTCCATGCGTTCGAGAAATTCGTCCTCCCCGAGGTAGATTTGGCTACGCAAGGCATCCCACGGCGAGGCGCGATCCTTACCTGCCCGCACAAAACGGCGATAAGCTGCGCGGGCGGCCATCGGGTCGGTGCCGAATTGCATTACGATCCATTCAGCGTCCAGCCAATCCGGTGCTGCGCGCTTCCCCGCCGTGACAGCATAACTACTCCAGGGCCAGTCCTCGATGCGTTGAACCATGCCTGCCCGCAACGGGTTAAGCACGATGTATCGGGATAACTCCAAGAGGTATGCGTCCTTATCCACGAGGATGCTCTTATAACGGCCCTGCAAGACATGGCCCACTCGATCATGTCGGCGATTGAAAGTTTGGGTATAAACGCCATTGAGCCGACGCATACCATCCACCAAGTTTCCCTCAGGGGTCTCAATGAGTAGATGGTAGTGGTTACCCAGAAGACAATAAGCATAGAGCCGCCAATGCTGTTGGCGCACTTCCTTCGCCAGGAGATCAAGAAAGGTCAGCCGGTCAGCGTCGCCGAGGAAAATATCTCCGCGCCGATCACCCCTCGCAGTAAGGTGATAGACAGCACCAGGAAATTCGAGGCGAAGTGGACGGGTCATAGGGGGAGACTAGACTAGGATTGATATAAAGTAAAGGCCTGACCCTAAGGATGTAAAGTAAAGGCCTGACCCTAAGGATGCTCATGCAAGGGCAGTTGGGGCAAGTTGGCGAATCGGTGCGCATCGTGGCGAAAGATGGCTTGTTCCGGCTGCGCGCCGGGCCGTTCAAGACTGTCGCCGAAGCGAATGATCTGGCGGCGCAGGTGAAGAAATTGAGTGATGTTTATTCGGTGGTGTTACGTTAGCTTAAGACGCTAATAATTTGGTCACGCACATTGCATCAACAAGCTGTCGGGTTGCGCGCTACGATGCCGGGTCCAGTAATTTTATAAATGATGGCGCAATGCTTAAACTTGAGTGTTACCGTGGTAGATGTGACATTCGAGATCCCTCCATCATCCTCCACAGCGCTATCCCAATCATTGCTCGACCATAGTGCTGACTTGCCTGTAAGGCCGGCGATATTGGTAGCTGCATAAGGCCGTGCTGTACTGGCTGCTAAGTCCCGCGCCATCCGAAAAGTAATTACTGTAAAAAGTTCGCTAGGCGTGATTATCAAAACACGATCATTGTATGTGTCCGATAATTTAGCGCTGGTTAATCGCGCAGGATCACCAGAATAACCCTCCAGATAATTCAGAAAATCGTTTGAAGGTGCGGGCGTTCCCAAGGTAGATCTATTCTGAGTAAGCGCCGAAAGCGCTCGGCCAGGAGCAATGATCGCTGCCACAATTGGTTGGTTGTTATATGTAAGCACTGGCTCTACCTCTGAGTTCAACTTACTGTCGTCGGTACGGAAATTTACATCGACAACATACCAGAGGTGCTCTGCTGCGCCATCCACGAGCTCACTCACCCCCAAGCTTTTCCAAGGTATGCGACCAATGTTAATCGCTGGGCAAGCTGCTCCTTCGCTATCGCCATCATTATCTTTATCCTGACAAGGCAAGCGCCCAGGATTGATATTTAAAGCATTTTCACCATCCGTGGCAGCCCAACCCAACAACGCCTCCTTCGCCTGCGCTAAGGCCAGCGCCGTTTTTCGGTCCGCTTCTAGCTCTGGGGTTTTGCGCTCCATATTGAACGTAAACAGCG
>JAYVBU010000097.1:0-8318 GCA_043750335.1 Betaproteobacteria bacterium
GACCGTGATCGCGGCGCTAACACTTTTCACGTCGGCTTACATGGCGCATATCGTCCGCGCGGGCATTGAGAGCGTACCCATGGGGCAGCGCGAAGCCGCCTTGGCCTCGGGGCTCAAGCCGTGGCAGGTAATGGCTTACGTGATATTGCCGCAGGCGCTACGCAATATGGTTCCTTCATTCGTGAATGAATTGGTGGCGGTGACCAAGGATACCTCGCTCGCGTTTATTGTCGGGGTATCGGAGCTAACGCATATCGCGACGCAAGTAAATAATCGCGAGCTGACCCACCCGGCAGAAATATTTCTGTTTGTGTCGGCGGTGTATTTCGTGATTTGTTTTTCGCTCACGCAATTATCGCGTTGCTTGGAGCGAAGATGGCGTTGGAGAGGCGTGTAAGCGTTTGCGCTTCAGGTTTTGTTCATCGCACTGCGTGCATCACCACCGGTATGCGGCGCGGTCCAAACTGTTGGTTTAAGTCAACGTGCTCAAAGTGCCCGGCGATTTTGGCGTCGCATTGCGGGCAGTGGCCGCTGTCGCTCAGGCGATAGGTTTTGATTTGATACCAGTCGCGCACAATGAGCGGCGTTTTGCAGTCAGGGCAATAGGTGGTGTCGCCTTCGACGTTATGAATATTGCCGGTGTACACGTAATGCAAGCCGGCGCGCAGGGCAATTTCGCGTGCGCGCACCAAGGTGCAGGCCGGAGTGGCGGGCAGGTCTTGCATTTTATAATCGGGATGAAAAGCAGAAAAATGCAGCGGCACATCTGGGCCGAGCGCTTGCGCGACCCACTGCGAGAGCGCGGTTATTTCTGCTTCTGAGTCGTTCTTGCCGGGGATGAGCAGGGTGGTGATTTCCAGCCATACATCGGTTTCGTGCTTGAGATAGACCAGCGTATCCAATACCGGCTGTAAATGCGCGCCGGTGATCTTGACGTAAAAATCTTCGGTGAAGGCTTTTAGATCGACGTTGGCTGCATCCATCTTTGCATAGAACTCGCGCCGTGCTTGCTCGCGTATATAACCCGCGGTGACCGCCACGGTTTTGAGTCCCAGTTTGCGGCATTCGTCGGCGACATCCATCGCATACTCGGCAAAGATCACCGGGTCGTTGTAGGTGAAAGCTACGCTTTTGCAGTTCTGCTCACGCGCTGCGCGCGCGATTTCTTTTGGCAGGGCTTGATCCATCAAGCGATCCATCTCGCGCGATTTGCTGATGTCCCAGTTTTGGCAAAACTTGCACGCCAGATTGCACCCGGCTGTGCCGAAAGAAAATACGCTGCTGCCAGGATAAAAATGCGCCAGCGGTTTTTTTTCGATTGGGTCGATGCAAAAACCCGAGGAGCGGCCATAGGTGGTGAGGATCATCTCGTCGCCTTCCCGCTTGCGTACAAAGCAAGCGCCGCGCTGGTCTTCGTGCAATTTGCAGTCGCGCGGGCACAGGTCGCATTGGATGCGGCCATCATCGAGCGCGTGCCACCAGCGGCCAGGGTAGTGGGAATCGGTAGTCATACTGGTTTTACCTCGGGTGTGGGCTCCGGCTCTTTCCACTTGCGAACGGTGTAGCGTGATAAGCGCACACTGTCGTCCCAGAAATCGGCCGTCAGCCCGGCCTTGCGTTTTAAATGTGCCATGAAAATTTTCGGGTCGGGGAGTTGTTCCCATACTTGCGGCAGGAAAGTGCTGCGAAAATGTTGATACTCAAAAATGAGGCCATCGACGTGAGGTCTGAGTTGCGCGAGTGCGTCTTGTTCGTGCTTGAAGCTGAGCGTTTCGCTACGCGAGAGCAAGGATATTTCCACGCGTATTTGATCGAGCTCAAGCAGGGTGAGTGGCGCGAAGCGCGGGTCTTGGAAGGCGGCGGCAAGCGCATTTGCTTGGATATCTTGCAGCAAGGGGCGGTGCGCCTCCAAGCTGCCGATGCAGCCGCGCAATGCACCGTGTTGCGTAAGCGTGACGAACGTTGCGCCGTGTTCTTGCAAGCAGGGTGCATCTGTTGCCACAAAAATGGGGCGCCCCAAGGCGTTGGAAATTTCAGCGCGGGCAATGGCAATTAGCGTTCTGCCTAGCTCAATGGGCATGGTGTGTGTTTTCCGTGAAAGCAAAGGCGCCATAACCCACCACACGGGTTTGATCGCCGGCGGTATCACCTGAGTTGCGTAGATCGAGCAGCTCCGGGTGTAAACCATGGCGTTTGGCAGCAAGCAACAGACCGTTCAGCGGCGTGCCGCCGCAGGCTTGCTCATGTGTGATACTGGTTTGCAGGGTGAGAATCATTTGGGTGGTGTGCGCATCGACTTGTTCTGCGACTGCATAAGGATGAAAGTGCGAGAGATCGGAGCTGATGACGAATACTGTCTCTGGCCCGCCCCATAGTCGCTCTATCACTTCCGCTACGGCCTCGGCAGAGGCGTCGCCCACCACCAGTGGAATCAGGCTGAATTCCCCCAAGACTTTTTGCAAGAAAGGTAATTGCACTTCTAAGGAATGCTCCATCGCATGGGCGGCCGCGCTCACCACGACTTGCGGCAGATCGCTAAGCGCAGCGCTGACATCACGATCAATCGTCACTAAACCCAGCGGGGTAGCGAAACTATCCGCTTCAGGCAAGGCCAGTCCGCGCACGGGTACGCGGTGCGCGGGCCCCAACAGTACGACGCGCTTGATCGCGCCACTGCCTGCGGACAAACGCTGATAGGCGCTGGCAGCGATGGGGCCGGAATAGATATAACCCGCATGCGGTACAATGATTGCTTTCGGCAACGGCTTACCGCTTGGGCGTAAATCACCCAGCATGGCATCGAGATCACGGCTTAAAACCTGTGCGTTGCCCGGATAAAATGCATCGGCCACCGCAGCGGGACGAATCTGACTCATGGTGCAATACTCCAATTTGGCTTATCTGTTAAATGCGTGTTGCAGCGCTGCATTTCAAGCTATCGAATTTTATATTGTAGGGGCGAGGCGCGTCTCGCACGCGCCCCTACATCCACTATAGTCAGCGAATCGAAAAATGAACGCCCCAGGACGCTGTTTTGCATTGATTCCTGCCGCTGGTAGCGGAAGTCGCATGGGGGCTGAGCTACCCAAGCAATATTTAGAAATCGCCGGTGCGCCCATGTTGCAGCATGCGGTGCGCGCGCTGTGCGCGCACCACATGATCGAACAAGTGTTTGTGATTTTGGCACAAGAGGATGCCTATTTTGCACGCTACGACTGGTCGCCTTTTGATGCCAAGCTGCGGCGGCTGTACTGCGGCGGCGCGACGCGCGCCCAAAGCGTGTTGAATGGCTTGCGCGCCATTGCCCCGGTATCGCAGCCGACGGATTGGGTGCTGGTACACGACGCGGCGCGGCCTTGTCTTTCGCAAGCGCATCTGGATGCGCTGATTGCTCAGCTTGCTGCAGACGAAGTGGGTGGCCTCTTGGCAGTACCGGTAGCCGACACCCTAAAGCGCGCCGATGCAGATGCGCGCGTCATCGCCACCGAAGCGCGCGAAAATCTGTGGCAAGCCCAAACCCCGCAAATGTTTCGCCATGGCATGCTCTTACGTGCTTTAGAAACGCTCGGCACAGATACTCCCACCGACGAAGCGCGCGCCATCGAGCATCTGGGGTTGAAGCCAAAATTGGTGGCGTGTGATGCAATGAATTTGAAGGTGACTTATCCGCAGGATTTACAACTTGCGGCGTTGATATTGGGACAGGCAAAAATTTTGGGTCCAGATTTTTTTTAGGATAAGCAAATGCGTATAGGACAAGGTTTCGATGTACATGCCCTGGTAGCGGGGCGCAAGCTCATCATGGGCGGAGTGGAGATTCCTTACCACTTGGGTTTACTTGGGCACTCCGATGCCGACGTGTTGTTACACGCCATTTGCGATGCCTTGCTGGGTGCGGCGGCGCTGGGCGATATCGGTCGGCATTTCCCCGACTCGGATGCGCGCTACAAAGGCATTGATAGCCGTGCTTTGCTGCGGCATGTGGCGGGGCTGCTTGCCGAGCAGGGTTTTCGCGTTGCGAATCTGGATGCGACCATCATCGCGCAAGCGCCGAAGATGGCACCGCATATTCCCGCAATGGTGGCTAATATCGCGGCGGATTTGGGGGTCGCGCAAGCGGCCATTAATGTGAAGGCGACTACGACCGAACAACTCGGTTTCACCGGGCGGGGTGAGGGTATTGCGGCGCAAGCAATCTGTCTATTGGAGCCGGTTTGAGTCCTGAAATAATTCGCTTTTTTTTCGCGTTTGTCGCTGCGATCTCCTGCGCCCACTTGAGGATAAAACGTGCTTAAATTTTATCGAGAAATATTCATTAAAAAGCTGTTGCTAGCCTGGCTCCCCGTCAGTTTTGCCTGTTGTCTAGCACAGGCTGCGGAGTTGCCAGCGCCGCCTGGTTTGCTGAAACTGGATGGCCGCCCCGCGCCTGCCCTACAACTCGCCGATATGGACGGTAAAAGTATTAACCTTGCCGCACTGAAAGGACGCTGGGTGTTGGTGCATTTTTGGGCTAGTTGGTGCGGCCCGTGTCGGCGCGAAATGCCGACTCTGCCCAAGTTGATGAGCGCCTTTCCGCCGGAACGCCTAACTGTTTTGTTGGTGAATACCGCCGACAGCGATGAAGACGTTTTTACGTTTTTAGCGAGCGTCTCGCCTGAACTGTCCACGCTCATGGATCGCGACGGCCAAGTGACGGAGCGTTGGCAACCGCGTGGTTTGCCCTCCACTTTTTTTGTTGATCCGGAAGGGCGGTTGCGTTATCAAGCGCTCGGCGGGCGGGATTGGGGATCCGTTGCTTTTCTGACCTTTTTGCGCGGCCTTGTAAACGCGCACTAATCATGGATAAACACGGCCACTTCGGGGCGAGCGCATTGCACCGCCTGTACAATCCGGGTAGTCTTAGACCCCCATATTTTCAGTAGTAAACCTAATGTCCCATGATATTCAGCCCCATCTTGAGCCGGGGCATGCCTGTTGCGATACGGTTGAACCTGCCGCTAAAAATCGTTTCAAACTGGTGCTTATTAACCCCTATGAACTCGGGCGACAGCCCTTTGCATTGGCACAGGCTACGGCATGGTTGAAGCGCGCTGATTGCGAAGTACACAGCCTGGACTTGGCTTTGCAAAAACTGGAACCTGAAGTACTGGCGGAGGCGGACGCAGTAGCGATTTATCTGGGCATGCACACCGCGACGCGCATCGCGCTCGAAGCTTTGCCGCGTATTCACCAGCTTGCCCCTCAAGCGGCCTTGGCAGCTTTCGGTTTGTATGCGCCCATGAACGAAAATTTATTGCGCGGCCTGGGCGTATCGGCGATCTTCGGCGGCGAATCGGAGCCGGATTTGGTGGCCTGGGCGAATGCCTTGCGTGCAGGAAATGGCGTAACGTTTGAACAGGCGACCATTGTGCGCCACGACAAAATCGAATTTCTCACACCTGATCGCAGCGACCTGCCACCGCTTGCGCGCTACGCGCATCTAGTGCTGCCAGATGGCGCAACCCGTGTTGCGGGTTTTGTGGATAGCACGCGTGGTTGCAAACACGTGTGTCGGCATTGCCCGGTGGTACCGGTGTATGAAGGTAAATTTCGCGTTGTGCCAGTCGATGTGGTCATGGCGGATATCGCGCAACAAATCGCAGCCGGTGCCCTGCACATATCGTTTGGCGACCATGATTTTTTAAATGGCCCCACCCATGCCTTGAACGTGGTGCGCGCCATGCATGCGCGCTGGCCGCATCTGAGCTACGACGCCACCATCAAAATCCAGCATCTGATCGACCACGCCGAGCTGTTGCCGACGTTGAAGCGTTGCGGCTGTCTATTCATCATCGCGGCGGTTGAATCGGTGGATGATCGTGTCTTGGATTATTTGGCCAAGCACCACACGCGCGCCGATTTCTACCGCGCGGTGGGTCTGGTGCGCGATGCTGGTATCGCGCTCGCGCCGACCTGGGTGGCGTTCCACCCCTGGAGCACACTTGCGAGTTATCTGGATTTGCTCACAAGTTTGGTCGAGTTGCGGCTTGTCGAAGCCGTGCCGCCGGTGCAGCTCATGATACGGTTGCTGATCCCGAGTGGTTCAAAGCTGCTGGAACTGCCGGGTTTTCAAGCCTTGATTGGCGCATTTGACCCGAAGCTGCTGGGTTATCCCTGGCACAACCCTGACCCGCGCGTGGACGCTTTGCAGCGCGAAATACAAACTTATGTAGCCGAAGCGGAAAAAACCAACATCCCGCGCCGCGCGATTTTTGAACACATCTGGGTGCTGGCGCACACCGCCAGCGGCCAGGCTGCACCTGCATTGGGCCATGCCGATCTCGGTCAACCGATTCCGCATATGTCCGAGCCGTGGTATTGCTGCGCCGAGCCGACCGAGGCGCAGTTGGAAGGCTTTTAAATTACCCGTGCTTGCCCTTAAATTGAAATCGATTCTCCTCCTTCTCCCCGTCGCCAGTTATCGCAACGATGATTTTCTCGCGGCAGCAGAGAAGCTTGGTGTGCGGGTGATTCCGGTTGCCGATTATTGCCCGCAACTCGCGCCGGGCTGGGGCATGGACGCGCTCTCAGCCGTGCATTTCGATCAGCCTCGGCAAGCCGTGCAGACGATCTTGACGCATTTGCCAGCCGAGCCGGATGCGGTGATAGCGGTGGACGATCATGGCTTGGAAGTCGCCGCGCTGCTGCGCGAGCAATTAGGGCTACGGGGAAATAGCTTGGCGGCGGTGAGCCTCACCCGCGATAAGCTGGCCTTTCGCTTTTGGCTGCGCGCACAAGGTTTCCCTTGTCCGGCTTTTCGGGCTATTGCACACGGAAAAGACTCCGCCCAAATTGCGCCGAAGTTGCGCTTTCCTGTTGTGGTAAAAGCGCGACGTCTCTCCGCCAGCCGTGGTGTCGTGCGCGCGAACAATGCCGAAGAGTTTATCGCGGCCGTGCACCGTGTGCGCGAGATTCAAGGACGTGCTGATCGCGACAGCAAAGACTTAGGACTACTGGTTGAATCTTTTATTCCCGGTCGGGAGTACGCGCTGGAAGGTCTGATTTCTCAGGGAAAGCTAGAAGTGCTGGCGCTGTTCGATAAGCCTGATCCCCTGGACGGCCCGTATTTTGAAGAAACGATTTATGTTACGCCCTCGCGCTTGCCTGAAACGATGCAAGCCCGCATCGTGGATCAAGTGGCGCGGGTCTGCCGCCTAGCGGGATTAATCACCGGCCCGATCCATGCCGAAGTACGCGTCAACGATCAAGGCGTGTGGATATTGGAAGTCGCCGCGCGCACCATCGGCGGTTTGTGCGGTCGTATGCTGCGCCACGCACTGGGCATGAGTTTAGAAGAGTTGATGCTACGCCATGCCTTGAATGAGCCTTTGCCCGAGTTTGTGCCGCGTGGTGCGGCGGGCGTGATGATGATCCCGATACCGAGGCGCGGCTTCTACCTGAGCGTGAACGGGATGGCAGAGGCCCTTGCCGTGACCGGCGTCACCGATATCCAGCTCACGGTCGAACCTGGCCAACGCCTACTGCCGCTGCCCGAGGGTGCGAGCTATCTGGGCTTCATTTTCGCGGAGGCCGACACGCCAGGGCAGGTCGAAGCGAGTTTGCGCGGCGCGCACCAGGCGCTGGATTTCGATATTCAGCTGGAAGTACCTGTACTTGATTACAGTACATAACTACGGAACTTGATCGGGTTTAAGTAATTAAATTAGCATGTGGATTCGCCCCGGTATGGAATGGTTGCGGCGCAGGAGGGTGAAGCATCGTCCCTGCCAATAAGTACCGAAAAAATGCTCGTAAGAAATATAAGAAGTAATAGTGGCCAGCATTGGGCCAAACACCATGCCCTTGGAGAAAATGACTCATGTTGAAACGTAATTTTGGCGTTGTGCTCGGCGCTTACCTGGCTGCCCTTAGTTTTGCTGCTGTTGCAAACGACAGCAAGGATGATCTGAATACCGGCGTGAGCGGCAGCTTCGCCTGCCAAGCGACGCATTTCTCTAGCACCGACTACACCGGTATCGGTCTGCGCAACTACAGCGAGACGGCGACCATTAATTTCACCCGCGTGCGGGTATTCGACGCTAATGCCGTTCTTGTATTCGACAGCAGCGTGAGCGCGATGCCGATCAACTTTAAGCCTACTCTGACTGCGCATCAGAGCACGGCCTTTACCACTACCGATCTGTTTGGAAGCGTCTATTCCCATCCCACTCCAATGCAAGTCCATATCGACTGGGTCAGCGCCGACAGTTCGCGCGTGCTGCCGCCGCAGCCGGGCTGGGCCCGATTCGGCACGGGTATCAGCGGCTCTTGCCGCATGA
>JAYVBU010000098.1:0-8313 GCA_043750335.1 Betaproteobacteria bacterium
CCCCGCGAGAAATACGAAGACGAGCCCGCACCCGGCAAAACAGCAGATGCAGACGATATGAATTTACCAACGGGTGGAATTGCTGCGCTGCGTTTAGAAGCTGCCGCACCGGCTGCGCCAATTGCTGAGAGTCACGCTACAGCCGAAACACCAGAAGAAGGCATTCCGGCACTGTTAGCTTGGCTACTCCGTAGCGGGGATGCTGCGGGGTGGCAAGAGTAAGGCTGCCACTTCACGTTTTTGCCCAGGGCGCCGAATCGGCGCCCTTTTTATTTCTGCGTCTGATTCAAATACCGGTTCTGGACTAGATTCACGCACGGGCTCGATACGTCTTGGCGGCTCCACCGGGCGGACGCGTTCAGCGCTTCTTTCGCGATAACGGTCTTTACCTGGGGCTTCGGCCAAATGCTCCGCGCCATAACCGGGCAATGCTTCGAGCGGAATCGCGCGCTTGATTAGCTTTTCAATATCACTCAGATAACGTTTTTCTTCCGGGCTCACCAGTGAAATTGCCTTGCCGCTCGCCCCGGCACGCCCGGTACGACCGATGCGATGCACGTAGTCCTCCGCGCTGTGCGGCAATTCAAAATTTACAACACATGGCAAATCGTCGATATCCAAACCGCGCGCCGCGATGTCGGTCGCGACCAGTGCGCGCACCTTGCCCTCTTTAAACTCCTCCAAGGCTTGCATCCGCGCTTGCTGGGTTTTGTCAGAATGGATCGCGGTAGCGTTGATATCTTCGTGCATCAATTGATGCGCGAGCCGATTAGCACCGGTTTTGGTATTGGTAAAAATCAACACCTGCTTTAAATTTTCGTTCTTGATGATCTGCGCCAGCAAGCGCCGCTTGTGATCGTTGGCTACCGGGTAGGCGACCTGGGTCACGGTATCGGCGGTCGCGTTACGGCGCGCGACTTCGATCAACTGCGGATCGTGCATAAACTCACTGGCCAAACGCTTGATCTCTTCGGCGAAAGTCGCCGAAAACAATAGATTTTGTCTGCGCGGTGGCAGGTAACTGAAAATACGGCGGATGTCCGGCATGAAGCCCATATCCAACATGCGATCAGCCTCGTCTAACACTAAAAATTCCACTTGCGACAGATTCACACTCTTTTGATGCAAGTGATCGAGTAAGCGGCCAGGGGTTGCCACCAGCACCTCGATGCCGCGTCTCAACTCTGCGATTTGCGGGTCGATATTCACGCCGCCATAGACCGAAGTGGAGCGCAAGGAAAGATGTTTGCTGTAAGTGCGGACGCTTGCCTCTACCTGCGCTGCCAGCTCGCGCGTGGGTGCCAGGATCAGCCCTCGCACCGGATGCCTTGCGGGTGAGGTGCTGGTGTTCTGATGCACGGCGAGCTTGTGCAGCATGGGCAAGGTGAAGCTTGCGGTTTTGCCGGTGCCGGTCTGCGCGCCTGCCATCACGTCTTTACCCGACAACACGACCGGGATGGCCTGTGCCTGGATCGGCGTGGGGTCGGTATAGCCCGCATCGGTAATCGCGCGCAGGATGTCGGGGTGTAAACCTAGGCTTTCAAAGGACATGAAAAGAAGTGACTTAATCGAGTGAAATAGGCGTGAGATTATAGGTTATTTGCACCAAATTCGGTAAAAAGCTTAACGCGCGACTATACGGTCGTCCGCCGATGTGTGGTATAAAAGCGCTTTCTCCAAGGCGGTACGGCTTCCAGCCGCCGCACATCAATAGCACTAAATGAATCGCGGTTTCTACATCATCATGGGGGCGCAGTTCTTCTCCGCGCTTGCCGACAACGCCCTGCTTATCGCCGCGATCTGGCTGTTAACCGATTTTCTGAATCGCCCAGAATTCTCCCCCCTACTTAAATTTTATTTTGTTGTTTCTTATGTTGCACTGGCACCCTTTGTGGGCGCTTTTGCCGATTCTATGCCCAAGGGTCGAGTCATGTTAATCAGCAACGCGATCAAGTTTTTTGGTTGCCTGTTATTGCTGTTCAACATCCACCCTTTGCTCGCCTACGGCATTGTCGGTCTGGGCGCAGCGGCTTACTCACCCGCAAAATATGGCATTCTGACCGAACTGCTGCCACCCAATAAATTAGTACTGGCAAATGCTTGGATCGAAGGATTAACTGTCGCCGCGATCATTCTGGGCACCATGGTGGGCGGGATATTAATTAATCCTTCAGTTAGCACTTGGTTGGCTACATTCGACATGCCGGGCCTGACGACAGGGGTTGATACCACGTCAGAGATGGCCGTCAGCGCAATTGCAGTTTTGTATATTATTGCGGCAGGGCTAAATTTATACGTGCCCAACACGGGCGTCGATCACAAGCCGGTCAAACGCAATCCCTGGTTTTTGGTACGCGATTTTAGTCATTGCGTGAAATTGCTGTGGCTGGACAAGCTAGGTCAAATTTCACTGGCCGTGACGACTTTGTTTTGGGCTGCGGGTGCCACCCTACAATTCATCGTATTGGACTGGGCCAAGGCGGCGCTTGGCCTATCGCTCGACAAAGCATCAATGCTGCAAGGCGTGGTCGCGATCGGCGTCGCGATCGGCGCAATTTTGGCAGCGCGCATCATTCCCATTCATAAATCAGTCAAAGTGTTGCCGGTTGGCGTGATGATGGGGATACTCGTCATCATCATGGTTGCCGTAAACAAATTACTGCTTGCAGCATTTTTATTGATTTTAATCGGCGTGTTTGCGGGGTTCTTTGTAGTGCCGATGAATGCACTATTACAGCATCGCGGCCACATTCTGGTCGGTGCTGGGCACTCTATCGCGGTGCAGAACTTTAACGAAAATACCGGCATCCTGATTATGGTCGGCACCTATTATTTGCTGCAAAAGGCCGATGTTTCAGTCAATGGCGCGGTTATTATTTTCGGCCTATTCGTCTCGGCCGCCATGCTGTTCATCATGAACTGGCATCGTTGCAACGTCTCTCACCACGGTGAAGAAATTGCAAAACTGCTCGACGTAGCGCGCACCAGCTCCCATCCCTAAAGGCACAGCGCCCGGCTGCTGCCCCCCGCTTTAAGTTAAGTTTGCATGACAAACGTCGATACCTATTCAGGTTAAACGTATTAACAACCCAATTTAGCTGCACCCAAGGCAGAACCTTGCCTTGTGGAATAAATTTCCTGCGACCCCCTATGCCTGAGCCTAGACCGCAAATCACCCCCCTTACTGCGCCGCTTAGTAACTGGCCGAGCATTCCCGCTATTGTCGGCGCACTGCTTGCAGTCTCCACCGCACTGAGCTTTGTGCTCTTTGGGGAGACGCGCACTTCCCTTGCGCAAATTTTTTTCGTCAGCGCTGCCGCTGCCCTGCTGGGCGGTTTACTCACCTTCCTCGCGCTAAAACAGGTCACCCAATGCTTGCGGCAAGCAGCTGCGTTTGTGCGCACCTTGCCGTCCTATCACAACGCGCCGTTAAAACTAGAAAGCGCTGTTCCTGAATTACAAGACTTGGCCGATGCAATCAATAGCACTGCGCGCAAACTAGCGACGCATGATGCGGTATTGAACGGAGCGTTCAATGAACTACAGGAACAACAGTACGCATTCGACCATCACGCTATCGTCAGCATCGTTGACTTTAATGGTCATCTTCAGCACGCCAACGATCTTCTGTGCGACATGAGTGGCTACGCACGACATGAATTATTAGGCCGCCCGTTTACGCTATTGTCACCAGAAGACGACCCGATAGAAATGAACACTGCACTCTGGGCAAAACTACTGCGCGGAGAAATCTGGCGCGGCGAGATGCGCATTCGCTCAAAGCTGGGGCGGACACACTGGCTGGAATCTTCTTTCGTCCCGATTCGCGACATCCACGGCCAGCCACACCATTTTATTTGCATCCAAAGCGATATTACCGAACGTAAGCGCAGCGCGCAGGACCTCGCAGCGAACCAAAGAGCTCTGGAGCTGTTAGCCAGTAATCTGGAGCAGCTGATAAAAGAACGCACGACTGAGTTAGAAAAAACCAATGACGAACTTGCCCGCGCGAATCAGGTGAAGTCCGAGTTTATCTCTATCGTGTCGCACGAACTGCGAACACCGCTGACTTCCATCATGTCCTTCGCCGATATTCTCAATGACGAAATTGATGACCCGGACTGCAAAAATTATCTACGTATCATTAATAACGAAGCAGATCGACTGAATCGTCTCATCAACGACATTCTGGATATGCAAAAAATCGACGCCGGGCGCATGGTCTGGCGCGATGAAAAAATCAATCTGGTTGATCTCACTCGCGCTGCGGTCGAATCCTTTTCTGGTGCCTATCTGGCAAAGGGAATAGAACTCACATTGGAGATCATTGATGCCGAGCTGTATGCGATGACAGATTCGGACAAAATTCGCCAAGTGTTCGCCAATTTGATGTCCAACGCGCTGAAATTTACACTGCAAGGCAAGGTCAGCGTCAGCGCTAGGCGCGTGTGGGACCGTGCCGGGAAAGCCTATGTTCAACTGGCGGTAGCTGACAGCGGCCCAGGTCTTGCAGCCAGTCAACTGGAAAGGGTATTCGAGCAGTTTTACCAGGTTGAGAACGACCAGTCCCGCAAAATTCAAGGCACTGGCCTGGGGCTCACCATTTGCAAGCAAATCATCGAACACTACCAAGGAAAAATCTGGGCCGAGAGCGAATTGGGGAAAGGTGCAACGATGCTCTTCACCTTGCCCGATGCAAGCGGGACGAGCAAAAGACTGGGCGAAATTTTAGTCGATCTGGGCTACCTAACCGACGAGGAAATCGACAAAGCATTGCAACAACAACGTGCAATTGAAAAACCGCCTGCGATCAATGGACAAACACAATCAGGAGCCACCTAACATGACCATACGTATTCTCGTTGCTGAAGACGAAGAAAATATCCGTCTTGCCCTGAAAACCATCGTGCGCAAAAGTCTAGTCTGCGACGAAGTGGTTGCCTGTGAAAACGGAAAGGAAGCCTGGGACAAGCTGCAAGCCGAATCCTTCACGATGGTGATTTCAGATTGGAATATGCCTTTGATGACGGGCTTCGAGCTGTTGGAGGCAATGCGTCAAAACGAAAAAACCAAACCCATCCCCATGCTGCTGCTGACTGCGCGCTCCGACAAAGCGAGCGTCATTAACGCGCTCCAGGCCGGGGTCAATGATTACATTACCAAACCCTTTGAGAAGGACGCATTGATACAAAAAGCCAAGAAGCTGCTTGCCAAAGCCGTTGCAGTGTCGAATGACGCGGCAGAAACAGCGAGCAGCCACGCCGCTGGCTCAGTTACCTCGATTGCTGACGAAGTCATGAGGCACTTGCAAGGCGGTGAAAATTCCTTGCCTGTACTTCCAGAACTGGCCAGCAAGGTAGAAGCGCTATTTCATCAAGCGGAGGTCAATATCGACGACTTGGTCAAACTTGTGCAAACAGACCCCAGCATCACGACCAAACTCATCAGCATTTCAAACTCAGCGCAGTATCGTGGACTATCTGAAATAAAATCGCTGGATAAAGCCATTGCGCGCATCGGTTTGAAGATGACCCAAAACTACGTGCTCATTCTATCCAAGCGCAGCATGTTCAGAGTCGATGCGCCGCTGTATGAAAAGATGCTAAACAAGGTCTGGCAACATTCACTCGCCACCGCCGCCTGCGCGCAAGCCTTAGCGCAGAAGCTCTCGCTCGGCGATGCGGATGGCTACTACACCATGGGTTTGTTACATGACATCGGAAAACTTCTCTTGCTACAAATCTACGCCGAAATCGCAAAAATACGCCCTGCCGCCAACGAACAGGAATGTCGCGATCTCATGGAAAGGCTGCACGGAGAGTTTGGCGCAGCGCTACTCGCCAATTGGAAATTTTCAAACGAATATCTGCAAATATCCCGCTTCCACGACGCCGTTTCAAAAGCCACTCAGCCCAAGGAAAGTTTGTATGTCATTGCCTTGGCTAATTTGATTGCGATTAAATCTGGGTTCAATTTTGCTGAGCGTGAAGTCAGCGAGGAAGAAATTTTAAAAGCATCGCAGCCATTGAATGCGGGGGTCAGTGTCGTTAACGCAGCAATACAGCAAATGAATGACTACATGGTGGAACAAGGTTCCATCTGATGTGTTGCTAAACGCCTGCTTTGACTTGCGCGTTTAGCCCGATAAATGTTTGCCGTGCAAAGCATAAATCTTCCCAGGCGCGCGCCTTGTCGGACAGCGTTCGCAACAAGTAGGCGGGATGATAAGTCACGATCAACGGCGTACCGTGATAATCCAATACTTTGCCGCGCAGGCTGGCTATCGTGGCGTCCTTGCCTAATAAACGCAGTGCGGCCACCTTACCCAAAGCAACGATCAATCTAGGTTGCAGCAACGCAATTTGACGGTCAAGATAAGGCGCGCATGAAAGTATTTCTGCAGACCCAACGTTACGATCATTCGGCGGGCGGCATTTCACCACATTGGTGATATACACATTTTCACCGCGCTTGAGCGCGATGCTCGCCAGCATATTGTCGAGTAATTTACCTGCCTGCCCCACAAACGGCTCCCCCTGTCGATCTTCATCCTCGCCCGGCGCCTCGCCGACGAACAGCCAATCCGCTTGCTCGTTACCCACGCCGAACACGGTCTGGACACGCTGAAGGTGCAGATCGCAAGCCGAGCAATCCGCTACCGCTTGCCTGAGCTGCGGCCAATCTAGTTGCGTTGCATCAGCTATTGGCGGTGATATATCTGCCATTTTTCGCTGCCGCCAGACGGGCGACAAATTCAATTCAGCCAACCATTCCTGCGACAAAGGTTTCATAAGCTTAAGCCCATCAAAATCGCATCTTCGCGACCGTCATGGGCGGGATAGTAATGTTTTCGCGTAGCGATTTCATTAAATCCGATTTCTTCATACAATCTCAACGCCGCATGATTTGAAGGCCGCACTTCTAAAAACATCATCTCGGCCCGATATTCACGCGCAACTTTAATCAAGTGTTGCATCAGGCGACGTCCCAGGCCTTGACGCTGCCACTCGCCGCCGATGGCGATATTCAGCACATGCGCCTCGCCCACCGCCAGCATCAGCACCGCGTAGCCCACCAGATGCGAGCCGAATTCAAACACCCAACAGCTATAACCCGCGTTCAGAGAATCGCGAAAGTTACCCGGTGTCCAGGGAAAGGGATACAGCGCAAGCTCGATCAACATCACAGCATCCACATCATTTTGCTTCATGGGGCGAAACGTAAATGCCTGATCGGGAAGCGCGCTCATCGTTCGTTCGTTTTCAATGCCACTTTGTCGCGTATATACAGCGGAGCAGCCTCCCACGCGGGCAGGCCACGCCCCAGGCTTAACTGCCTGCCGCCCAAGCGCACAATCTCGCGCGCATGCGGGTAACGATCATCGAATACCTGGCGCAACTGTTCGGCGAAGTATTGGCGCAGCGCCCCGTCACCCACCCGAAAGCCGCTGCCGACACCCACCCAATCGCCGCCTTCGACACTAGGCACTTCTAGCGGCGCATACAGGCCGGGGGCGCAAATCTCGCGCCAGTCGCCCTCCTCACGCTGATAGGTAGCGTGATAAACCTGGCCCATACGCGCATCCAGGCAGGCGATGACACGATCTTGCTCAACGCTCTCTGCCAAAGCGAGCAAGGTCGCCACCCCCACCACGGGTAAATCCGCGCCAAAAGCCAAGCCCTGCGCCACACCACAAGCAATGCGAATGCCCGTAAACGAGCCCGGCCCCTGGCCATAAGCAATGCCATCGAGACTATTCAAACTCACGCCAGCCTCGACTAATAAGACTTCTAGCATGGGCAAAATCAGTTCTGAATGCGTATTACCCACATGCGACTCGCGACAAATTATTTCGCCGTCGAGATCGAGTGCGAGAGAGAGGTATTCGGTAGAAGTATCAAACGCGAGGAGACGCATTCGCACATTATATAGCGAAGTGTTTTAAGGCAGGCTTTCAAACGCCCCCCCGATAGCGCCGGGGGGCGTGAGCGTATTACTTGGTGGCCTTCGGGCGTACGTCGTTGTCGTGTTTTTGCTCGTAAATATCTTTGGAAAATTCGTTCACATCCTGACGAAGGTCTTTCCGCTCCTCTTTTGTCATGACGCCATCTGAACGATATTCTTTCGCTTCCTCGCGGATTGCCTGACGCTCTTGTTGCAGGCCTTTTACTTCTTCTTTGGTCAGTTCACCAGAACGTACGCCGTCTCTGATGCGATCTTGCTGATTATGCTGTCTCGCACCTTGATCGTTATTGCGCTGACGTTGACCTTGGCCCTGGCCTTGTCCCGCATAAGATTGGCTCGTTATCAAAA
>JAYVBU010000099.1:0-3795 GCA_043750335.1 Betaproteobacteria bacterium
AATAAATCTTCGGCGCGCGTAGTTTTTCCTGGGTTAGCGCGCGATATACAGTCAAACGGCGCGCGGTGATCGCGCCGCTTTTCTCCGCGTCATCCACGGCGCAGCCCGGCTCTACTAAATGCAGGCAATTGCTGAAACGGCAGTGGCCGAGGTAGGGGCGAAATTCGATGAAAGTTTGGGCGATGTCTTCCGCCTTTAAATGATGCAAGCCGAATTCCTGCAAGCCAGGCGAGTCGATAATGCGGCTGTCGGTATTGAGCGGGTAGAGCATGGCATGGGTGGTAGTGTGTTTGCCGGAATCAAGCGCGGTTGAAACTTCTCCCTCGCGCGCATGCGCGTCTGGCAGTAGCGCGTTAATCAGCGTGGATTTACCCATGCCGGATTGGCCGACCAGTACGCTGGTTTGCCCCTGGAGATGCACTACGAGGGGTGTGACCGCTTGGCGCGCGCACAGCGGCAGCAGCGGGTAGCCGAGCGTTTCATACAGAGCAAGCGTGTCGCGCGCGGCGGCCGTTTCTGGCAAGTCAGTTTTGTTCAACACGATCAGTGCGCGAATGCCGACGGATTCGGCGGCAACGAGGCAGCGATTGATGAGTTCTTCGTAGAAGCTCGGCACGGCTGCAACCACGATTACGATTTGATCGACGTTGGCGGCGATGATTTTTTCGCGATAGAGGTCGGAGCGGTAGAGCAGGGAGCGCCGAGGTGCGATGCGCTCGATCACGCCTTGATCGCTTGAGGTGAGCGCGATTTCGACGTGATCGCCGCAGGCCACACCGGTTTTTTTGCCGCGCGTGACACAGGTGATATGGCGTTGATCGTCAAGCTCGGCGACGAAGTGTTTGCCGTGGGCGGCGACGATCAGGCCGTTGAGATGACTGACCAGTGGCGCGGGTGATTTAGCCACGTAGCGGTGTGCGGTCAGATGAGTTGTGTCGCTTATAAGTCAAACAGCGCGTCCAATTTCGCGGCGCAGATGAAGTCGTTTTCTGACAGCCCGCCGATGGCATGCGTGATATAGCGTACGCGGCATTGGTTGTAGCCGACGTCGATATCCGGGTGGTGGTCTTCGCGGTGCGAGACCCAGGCTGCGGCATTCACAAAGGCCATGGTCTCGTAGTAATTCTTGAATGAAAAACTTTTAGCGAGTTCGCCCTTTACGACTTGCCAACCTTTTAGCTGGATTAGATTGGTTTGAATCTCTGGCTCGGTCAGCGGGGGAACACCGCCTTCACAGGGCTTGCATTTGCCTTTGGATAAATCGCAGACGGTCATGATGAATACTCCTTACTTGAATTTGTAATAGGCTTTGTTGAGATAGGCGGCAACATCCAATTCGTCTTCCGGAAACCAGCCAGACCCCGTGTTGGTGTTACAGGCAGAGATGCGTGACACGAGTTGGTTGGCTGTTTTTACTTTGCGATCAGCGCGCGTATAGACGCCGGAGCCGTCGCCTTTGAACAGTGAGACGTGACAGGCTTGGCATTGTTTGTCGGCCAGCGCTTTGCCTTTGTCGGCATTGCCTTTATCGAAGGGTGCGGCGTGGGCAAGATTGAAGCTGACAAGTGCGAGTAGCGTAAATAACAGGCGCATGATTGATCTCCTATTTAGTGAGCTGCTTGCAGACGCGCGATGCGGATGCCGGCAGGCGGGTGAGAATCGTAAAAAGCAGAATGCAAGGGGTCTGGCGTCAGGGTGGAAGCATTGTCTTCGTACATTTTAACCAAAGCTTGAATCAGTGCGCTGGCGCTGGCGGTTTGCGCGGCGTACTGATCCGCTTCGAATTCGTGCTTGCGCGACAAGCGCGCGGAAAGTGGATGGAACAGGAAGGTAAACACCGGGCTCACCAGCATGAATAAAAGCAAGGCGCTGGCAGCACTTTGTGTGGTGACTCCCAAGCCCGTATAAAACCAGCTCGCCTGCATGAGTGCGGCCAAACCCCACAAGGCGACCAGACTCGCGGTAAATAGCCAAGCCATGCGTTTCATGATGTGGCGACGCTTGAAGTGGCCAAGTTCATGCGCTAACACTGCTTCGATTTCGTCACCGTTCAGATTTTTTAGCAGCGTGTCGAAAAACACGATGCGTTTTGTTTTGCCAAAGCCGCTGAAATAAGCGTTGCCGTGTGCGCTGCGTTTGGAGCCATCCATCACAAACAAGCCGCTGGCGTGAAAGCCACATTTTTGCAGCAAGGCCTCGATGCGCGATTTCAGCCCATGGTCGTCGAGTGGGGTGAATTTATTGAACAACGGGGCGATGAAGGTGGGATACACCGCCATGATGAGCAAATTGAAACCGACCCAGGCCAGCCAGACATACAGCCACCAATATTCGCCCATCGCACCCATGAGCCACAACACGCCCAACACCAGCGGCACCCCTAAGACCAGCCCCAGTGCGGTTTGTTTGAGGAGATCGAGCACGAATAAACCGAGCGTGATTTTGTTGAAACCAAAGCGCGCTTCCAAGCGGAATGTGCGATACAAACCAAGGGGGATTTCAATTGCGCTCATCAAGATCATGGTGCTGAGCAGTAGCGCAGCGCCTTCTAATAGCGGCGAATTAAACACGCCTTGCCATGCTTGGGTCAGCCACTCGATGCCACCACCCAGCGTGAAGGCGAGCAGTACAAACACATCCAGCGCAATATGAAGGTAGGAGAGGCGGGTCTTGGCGACTGTGTAGTCGGCGGCTTTTTGGTGGGCATCCAGACCGATTTTGTCGCTGAAGGCGGCGGGAACTTGAGCCTTATGCGTTAAAATGTGCGTAATATGACGTCGCGCAAGCCAAAATTGCAACGCGGTGGCCACGGTCAGCGCGACCAAAAAAATGAGTGTGAACGTGTGCATGAAGACGCAGTAAAACCCCAGTGAATTTAATCAACAATTTCGATAAAAAATTAGGAAAACATTATGGCACAAGCGCCGGACAATAATCATCTGATCTGGATTGACATGGAAATGAGCGGCTTGTTCCCCGATACTGACCGTGTTCTTGAAGTGGCTTTAGTGGTGACCGATGCCAATCTGAATACGATTGCAGAATCACCCGCCCTGGTCGTGCATCAGGTGGATAGCGTGCTGGATGGGATGGACGATTGGAATAAATCTACGCATGGCCGCTCCGGCCTGATCGATAAAGTACGCGCATCCACTTTAAACGAGGCTGAAGTCGGCGCACAAATGATCGCTTTTTTAGCGCCCCTGATCGGTAAAGGAAAATCGCCGATGTGTGGCAATTCGATCTGCCAAGACCGGCGTTTTTTAGCGCGCCACATTCCTGAGTTGGAAGCGTATTTTCATTATCGCAATCTGGATGTATCAACCTTCAAAGAATTGGTCAAACGTTGGAAGCCGGAGATCGCGAGTGGCGTGACCAAAGAAGGCAAGCACACCGCGCTCGCCGACATTTACGAATCCATTGAAGAGCTGAAATATTACCGCGAGCATTTTATTAAAGTTTGATTACGCACAACCCCTCGCCACGCGCTGTTCATCCGTGGTTACAAAGCATGTTTAAGAAAACGTTATGACCGAAGCGAATCCGCATCGCCGTTCCGGCGTCATCATGTTGTGGATCGCTTGGCTCTTGATTTTGGGCGGTGGCTGGTGGGTGGCGCAGTATTGGATGGCGCGGCAGGCAAATCCGAATCAGCGCGTAACGGTCAGCGGCAGCGGCGAGGTGGTGCTGGAACGCAACCGCCAGGGGCACTATGTTGCGAATGGCGAGATCAACGGAACGCAGGTGACCTTCTTGCTGGATACCGGCGCGACAGACGTAGCGCTATCGAGCAAA
>JAYVBU010000100.1:0-18128 GCA_043750335.1 Betaproteobacteria bacterium
GCCGCTGCCCAGGATGGGCTAACCATGGAAAACAAGCTCAACATCAACAAACTTCGTATCCAGCTCATGGGTATCCTCATTTGGTTTTACCTTCAGTTACATCGGCGGGCTTGGCATCCTGCTTCAACTGCCACACCTCGTCGATGATTTTGTCAGCGGCTTTTTCTGCCGCCGCCGCCGGAAAATAAATATTGATCGTCACACAGCCAGCAAGCAGAAGTCCCGCACCCGCCATCCATCCATTCGTCCACAGTCGCATTTCATCTCCTCACTGCACGATGGGCTTGTTGCCCTGCGTCACGCGCCCGATGCGCGTCAACAATTCGTTCCAACCCACGCGGCGATTGTAGCCGATCACCGACAAGGCGGGTATCCCGCCGCCTTTTACGATCACATAGCCTTGTGGCGCAGCTTCGATGCCATCCATCTCACACACATCATGCGCCAATCGGCAGGTAAGCCCTATGCGGTCATAGCCAAATTGATCGAAGAAGCGCAAGAAGCTTGCTTGAATCGCCGCACCGCCGCCCCCGCCGCCGATAGAAGAAATATTCTGCACCGCGCGTTGCGAAATTTTGCGCGGATAATCGCCTGGGCTGCTCGCCACCCGCGCCTCGAATCCCACCGGCCGCCAGTTGGCCATGTCTAAATTTTTGACATCGACATCGAGCCGACCTTGCATGCTGCCAAATGAAAACGCTCTGGTGAGCAAATCCAAATCGAGATTACGCATTTCGATAGTCGCTTGCAGGCGCGGCGACAAACCCAGTAAATCAGTCACGTGCACATCCTTCATTACGGCGCTGCCATCGAATAAGCGAAAGAGTAGTGCGCCTTCAATTTGCAAACCTCGATTCGCATAGCTCACCTTCGGGATCACACCCGACAAAGTGCCGTGCATGACTGGCCACTTCAGCATGCTTGAGAATCGCTCCATGCTGATTGGCCGCAACGCGCCGCGCATTTCCCAGGCCCAGTCATTGCCTTGACGTGTCGCCACTACGCCCTCCAACGCCAGCGCACCATCGAGTATCGGCACCACGACCGGCTCCAGTTGCACACGATCAGGGCTTAACGTCGCGCTCAGATCGAATGCCCCCAGCGGCAGGCCACGCAACTCGCCGCTCCCAATGTGTAGCTTGGCTTGCGTCGGCAAAGTGCGATCCCACGCAAGCTCTGCATTGATCGCCGACAAGGAAAACAACTCAGCCTCATGCCGCGCCGTACCGCCTTGCACCGTCATGCGTAGATGCGCTAATTGCGCGTCGTTGATATCTAACACGCCAGATGCGCGTCCGCTGAGCACCAATTTACCCGCAATGCTCTCGCTCAACAGCGGCTTGCCAAAACTCGTATATAGCGCTGCCAACGCTAATTCACGCGATTCTGCGTGCAATTGATCGAGCTTGCCCTGCGCGCGATCCCAGCTTGCATTGAATGAAATATCGCCCACCCCGCCCAGCGCAGCACTGGCTTCTGTGACCTTCAGCCACTTTGCATCCATCGTGCCGCGAGCAGCCAAGGTTCGTCGGACAGCAGGCAAATAAAAGGGTTGCCAAAAAACTTCGCCCTCGCGCCAAGCGACATTCGCCTGCCATTGCCATGCCTCACCTAACTCGGCGCGCAAAATAATACTGCCCGCCAACTTCTCACCGGCGCGCACACCACTTGCATCGCTGAAAGACACATTCCGCAAAGCCGCATTCAGATCAATCCGGCGCGCTGATGTCCATGCGCCGCTCAGATCAAACACACCTTGGCTAAACAGCGGACTGTTTTCAGGAAGCCACGGATTCAAACGCGTGGCCTTGCCGTTTTTGACGGCCAACGTTGCGGAAAGCGGACCCTGCCGCCAGTCGAGTTGCGCCTGCCAACGTTCATCCGCAGCCGGAGCAAGGCTGACGTTCAAACGTTTATCGCGTGGGCGATATACAAAAGACAAGGGCAAGCGCTCTCCTGCCTCCAACCAACCACGTCGGCACGCGATTTGCGCGGTTTCGATTTGTGCATCGGGGCAATGGATCGCCAGTTTTCGCCACTGGCGGCCTTGCACTGTCGCTTCGGCAATGGTGAGATCGAGCGAGGCGCGCGGGGCCAGCACCAAGCGCGCCTCAATGCCTTTGAGCGTAACTGTAGGAGACTCGATATCGTCCATCGTCACGCGCAATTCCTGGGCGGCGGCGAGGCCGCCCGTGGCGAGCGCGCAGCAAAGCCACGCCAGACGAACAAAGCTAGGCAGGGAAAACGCCCGTAGAAAGATAACGATCACCACGATCACAAATAATGGAAACAATCACAGAATTTTCAACTTCCGCCGATACTTTGAGCGCCGCAGCGAGCGCGCCACCGGACGAGATGCCCGCGAAAATGCCTTCTTCTGACGCCAAACGACGAGTTGTTTCTTCGGCCTCAGCCTGATTCACATACAGCAGGCGATCAACCCGCTTGGGATCGTAAATTTTAGGGAGATACGCTTCTGTCCATTTACGTATGCCCGGGATTTGTGAGCCCTCCTCCGGCTGCACACCAACGATCTGGATCGCGTTATTTTGTTCCTTAAGAAAACGTGAGCAGCCCATGATGGTGCCGGTAGTGCCCATGCTGGAGACGAAATGTGTGATTTGCCCTGCCGTGTCGCGCCAAATCTCGGGGCCGGTTCCTTCGTAATGCGCGAGTGGGTTATCCCTATTGCCAAACTGATCGAGGATGCGGCCACGACCCTCGGTTTGCATGCGGTTTGCGGTGTCGATGGCTTCCTCCATGCCGCCCGCGCGCGCAGTGAGCACGATCTCTGCGCCAAAGGCGCGCATCACTTGCCGCCGCTCTACGCTCATATGCTCTGGCATCACCAAAATCATGCGGTATCCGCGCATCGCCGCTGCCATCGCCAGCGCAATGCCGGTGTTGCCGCTGGTGGCTTCGATCAAGGTATCACCCGGCTTAATCTCAGCGCGCGCTTCGGCATGCTGGATCATGGACAGGGCCGGGCGGTCTTTCACCGAGCCCGCGGGGTTGTTGCCTTCGAGTTTGACCAAGACTGTATTGCTAGTCTCGCCCGGCAGGCGCTTTAATTTAACCAGCGGCGTATTGCCGACGAATTGTTCGATGGTTTTATACATGAGAAATATTTTTCATTCATTGGCCCGATGAGCCACTTTGGTAAAGATGGTCGCACTCCCCCACCACACCGGCCATGGTAATAGCGTTTTTGCCATGTGCCTTGGCGTGTTTCAAAGCGCGCCAGGCGCGCGCATAGAGTTCTTCGCGCTGCTCGCCGGAAAGGTAGGTCGCCACCCCGAAACTCGCTGTCACCGGCTCCATTACGGGCAGCATGATCTGGCCTTCCAAATCCATACGCAAGCGCTCTGCCACAATCAAGGCGCCCATTTCGTTGGTTTCGGGCATGAGGATGGCGAATTCCTGCCCCCCATAGCGCACCGCCACATCGACCGTGCGCACCGCTTGCGATGCCACGGTGGCGACATGCTTTAGCACTTCGTCTCCCACTTCGCGCCCATAATCAGCGTTGATATTGGTGAAACCATCAATATCCATCAGCAGCAAAGCCAAGGGGCGGCGCGAACGCTCCCATCGGCTGATTTCCTCTTCCATGCGCTGATCCAGGACGATGCGATTCGCTAGCCCCGTGGTGGAATCTCGGCTCTTTAACTGCGCCATTTCCTCCAGCGTGGATTGCAAAGCGTGATTGCGCTTTGAGAGCTGCCGCCGCACTTCATCCAGCTCTTTGCTGAGTTTGCCGATTTCATCATTCATTTGTTCAAAGGCAGAAATATCCATTTCCGCCGCGACAAACAACATTTGATTCATGCGATAGACACGGCCAGAAAAAGCGCGCCGCGCACCTTCCGGCGCACCGAGCGTCAACAAGCCGTGATATATCAAGCCATCTGCCTGGGCCGGGCTATGACACAACAAATTAAAACTAGGGTCGATGAAATTAGAAGTGCTGAAACCTTCGATGATGCCTGCCAAGGTCGTTAAAAAACCTTCGTTGGCTTCAACGATGCGACCATCGTCCGTAATCAGCGCGACCGCGATGGCGCGAAAGTCCTTGAGCCAAGCCGGTACGATGGCAAAGGGTGACGTAGTCAACTTACACAGCCCAGGGCTTAAGTGGGAATGCGTCCATACACATCATCAAAGCGCACGATGTCATCTTCTTCTAGATACGGACCGCTTTGAATCTCGATAATCTGTAGCGGTACCTTGCCTGGATTTTCCAAGCGATGGCGGTTGGTCTTGGGAATATAGGTCGATTGGTTTTCTTCCAGGTAGATATCCTGTTCGCCATTGGTAATGCGCGCAGTACCATCAATCACCACCCAGTGCTCGGAGCGATGATAGTGCATTTGCATCGAGAGTTTAGCGCCGGGATTAACCAAAATGCGTTTGATTTTATAGCCGGGGCCTTCTTCCAAAATGGTGTAGCTGCCCCAGGGGCGCGTCACGGTGAGATGGATTTCCGTGAGGTGCGCGTGTGATTTTTTTACCGCCGCGACGACTTGCTTCAAATCCTGCACACGCTCACGCGGGCAGATCAGGGTTGCGTCACGCGTTTGCACCACCGCTAAATTCGTCACACCCAAGGTGGCCACCAAGCCATGATCACTCCACAGCAAATTGTCCTGGCTATCAATGGCAAGGATATCGCCTTCGAGCATATTGCCTTGCTCATCTTTGCCGCGCTGCTGGTAGATCGATTCCCAGGAGCCAAGGTCGCTCCAACCCATATCGACCGGCACCACCGCCACGTTGTCTGCCAACTCCAACAGGCCGTAGTCAATCGAGAGATCGGGCATGCTCGCGTACACATCGGCATCGGCCAGGGCTTCACATTTCTCCGCCAAGACCTGTATTGCGCCGAATATTTGCGGCTGGTACTGCTCCACCATCGCCATAAAACGATCAGCGCGGAATACGAACATGCCGCCATTCCAGTAATAGCCACCTTCGTTGAGGTAGCCCTGGGCGGTCGCTAAATCGGGTTTCTCCACAAAGCGCGCGGCTTGATGCACGTCAGACAACGGGCCACTATTCACACCGGCCAGCGGCTTGCCGCTTTGAATATAGCCATAGCCGGTAGCAGGCTCGGTAGGCTGCATGCCGAACAATGCGACATAACCTTCCTTCGCTGCGGCTTCAGCCGATTGCCAAGCACGGAGGAATGCACCGTCATCAGCGACTGCATGATCCGACGAAAACACACCGATCAGCGCATCGGGGGTTTCACGTGCAATGCGCGCCACGGCCCAAGCAATCGCAGGCAGCGTATTGCGCCCCATGGGTTCAGCCAGCACACCGCCGGCCAGTGCCGCATCCAAGGCCAACAATTGCCCCGCAACCTCAAATCGGTATTCAGCCGATGTCACCGTCAACACCTGACTCGGATCGACGATAGGCAAGACTCTACGCACTGTCTGCTGCAATAAGCTTTCCTCACCATTCAAGCACAGCAGTTGTTTTGGTTTTGAGGAGCGCGATAAAGGCCACAAGCGCGTACCGGATCCGCCCGCCAGCACAATCGCATAGCGCTTGGCGGAAATTTGCGGCAGTGTGGCCGGATGCATGGTGACATTGGGTGCGTTCATATTTTTCCCTTACCTTGAGTTGAAGCAAAAACCGGCTATAGCGGCTTAAACGATAGCACAAATCTGTTCGTGAACGATTTATCCATCTATACTTTGGGCAGACTATACCCCGTGCAATCAGCCCTGGAAAAACGCAAATGCTGTGCTAGATTTGGCTGAGGGGCATAGCGTTTTGCTCATGCGAAACCAGAAAGCGCACGCCCGCTGCGAGGCCCAATGATTACTGATATCCAACAGACAAATTTACCGCCCGATGCGGACGCTAAAGAGGCCGCCGATCTGCTCGAAGGGCTGGAAGCGCTGCGTGAAGAATTGGGCGACATTGCGGATGAGTTGATCGAGCTATTGCGCCAAGCCGGCATCACAGTGCCGCCCGGCCCCTCGGTTCACTAATCGCCCATATGCACTACGATCTGCTCGCCAAAAGCTGAGCATGATAGTTGGGTTGCGCCTGGCATCAAGCGCGCAAAATCGTAGGTCACTTTCTGCGCGAGAATCGCTTTTTCCATCCCGTTAATAATCAAGTCTGCCGCTTCGACCCACCCCATGTGACGCAACATCATTTCCGCCGAGAGCACGATGGAGCCCGGGTTCACATAATCTTGCCCCGCATACTTGGGTGCGGTGCCATGCGTCGCTTCGAACATCGCGACAGAGTCAGATAAATTTGCGCCCGGCGCAATGCCGATACCGCCGACCTGCGCCGCGAGCGCATCAGACACATAATCGCCGTTCAAATTCGGCGTGGCGATCACGTCGTAGTCTTCTGGGCGCAATAAAATTTGCTGCAAAAACGCGTCCGCGATAACGTCTTTAATCACAATACCATTTGGCAACTTGAGCCACGGCCCACCGTCGATCTCAACACCGCCGAATTCGCGCTTAGCCAGCTCATAGCCCCATTTCTTGAAACCACCCTCGGTGAATTTCATGATGTTACCCTTGTGCACCAGGGTCACCGATTGACGGCCATTGTCGATGGCGTATTGGATCGCTTTGCGTATCAGGCGCTCACTGCCTTCGATCGACACCGGCTTGATGCCGATAGCAGAGGTGTCGGGGAAACGGATTTTCTTCACGCCCATTTCCTGCTGCAAGAAAGCGATCACTTTTTTGACCTCATCCGAGCCTGCCTCCCATTCCACACCAGCGTAAATATCTTCCGTATTCTCGCGAAAGATCACCATATCGGTTTTCTCCGGCGCTTTTACCGGGCTCGGTACGCCAGTGAAATAACGCACCGGGCGCAGACACACATACAAATCGAGCAACTGGCGCAAGGCAACATTGAGTGAGCGCATGCCACCCGAAGTTGGCGTAGTAAGCGGCCCTTTTATCGACACAACATACTCGCGCACTGCTTGCACGGTTTCGTCCGGCAACCACGCATCCGCGCCATAGACTTTCGTCGCCTTCTCACCCGCATACACCTCCATCCACGCGATCTGGCGCTTACCGCCATAAGCTTTGGCCACGGCGGCATCAACCACTTTACGCATCACCGGCGTGATATCCACGCCCGTGCCGTCGCCTTCGATGAAGGGAATAATCGGGTGCACAGGCACCGTTAAGGACGAATCGGCGTTGACGCGAATCTTCTCGCCGCCCGCCGGAATTTGAATGTGCTGATACATTTCGACTCCCTCAAAACAAAAAATAGACAGGATTAACAGGATGACGCAGGATTAACAGGATTTCGTTAATCGGTTTTAATCCTGTTAATCCTGAAAAATCCTGTTAATCCTGTCCATTCTAAAACCAATGCCAAGACTCATCCTGTTCAACAAACCCTACGGCGTCATCTGCCAATTCAGCCCCGTAGGCGCGCATGCCACGCTCAAAAATTTTATTGTGCAAGCGGACGTGTACCCCGCCGGGCGGCTGGATACCGATAGCGAAGGGCTGCTTATTTTAACCGATGACGGCCCGCTTCAGCACCGGATTAGTGACCCGAAACACAAGTTGCCGAAGACGTATTGGGCACAAGTGGAAGGTGTGCCGAGCGAGGCTGCGCTGGATCAACTGCGCCAGGGCGTCAATTTGGGCGATTTTGTCACGCGCCCGGCACAGGTCTGCT
Source organism: Betaproteobacteria bacterium (assembly GCA_043750335.1). Lineage (GTDB taxonomy): Bacteria > Pseudomonadota > Gammaproteobacteria > Burkholderiales > Thiobacteraceae > RBG-16-58-11. The sequence goes on from JAYVBU010000100.1 coordinate 7,687, forward strand.
TAATGGAGGAGCCTGTGAATCTATGGCCGCGTAACCCGCCAATCCGGGTGCGCCAAAAAATTCCCAGCGCTTGGTTGGAGATCACGATCACCGAGGGCAAGAACCGACAAGTGCGACGTATGACAGCCAAGATCGACCACCCAACTTTGCGCTTGATCCGTTACCGTATCGGCAACTTCACACTTGAAGGTTTAGCGCCCGGTGACTGGCGCGAAGAAACCATCGTTAAAACGGCATCAACTTCAGATAGAACGCCCGCTCCACCAGCCAAACGCTCGCCACTACGGCGATCAAAAGCGAACCGCCCAACATAATAAGGCGTTGATAAAACCAGCTCTTACGCAAGGCATACGCCACCGGCAAGAAGGCGGCGACAATCGCGAGTTGCCCCGCCTCTACGCCCAGATTGAAACCGACCAAGGCGAGCACCAAGGTATCTTGCGGCAACCCCAGATCGCGCAGCACACTGGCGAAACCGAAGCCGTGAATCAAGCCAAAGGCAAAAGCCATCATCCAACGCCGTTCGCGGAACAGGGGATACACGTTATTCAAGGCTGCAATTACGACTGAAGCGGCGATAGTTGCTTCTACCCAGCGCGAGGGCAGGCTTACTACGCCCAAGGTGGCCATGCTTAAGGTGATGGAATGCGCGACAGTAAACGCCGTGACAATTTTAAAAACCGCCCAGAATGCGGGTTTGAATGCGGTAACTGCCTGCCATTTTTTTTGTTGGCGCAGCACGACTGCGGGCAATAACAAGGCCAGTAAAAATAATATGTGGTCGAAGCCGATCCAGATATGCCACACGCCTTCATGCCCGTAATCAAAGAACTGGCGCAGCTTGTTTGGCTGCGCGAGGGTGAATTCCTGCGCGGCTTTCTCTGGGCTGAAAACGCCCGTCACCGATTGCCCCGGATATTCCAACCGCAATAATCCCTTATGCTGCGGGTCAATATCGAAAAACAAGGCATAGCGCGCTTGCAAGGTTTTTACCAAAGACGGACACGCCGCCGTAAATCGCATGACCGCATACGCGCCGTCCGTATGATCGTCGATCAAGTACTCACTGACGTGTGCGGGGCAGGCCTGCCCCGCCACCGCCAAGCTGAGCCTGGATAGGGCATAGGCCGAAATATCGCTTTGTTTCGCACGCACTTCACCCCAGGTGATTTGTGCATCGCCATTGGCGTCAAGACCCAGCGCAAAATCCAGATCGCGCAGTGCGATGTCCCACTGCCCGGTAACGGTTTCGCCCACCACGTGTAAGGTCAGATAACTATCGCTTGGCTTGTGCGCGGCGGCGCCGAAGGAAAGACATAGCCCACAAACGAGCAATAAGAGGCGCTTCATGGCAAGGCTTTCAATTGTTCAGCCAAGCGCCGCAAGGTTTTGTCCTCATTGCCGTTCTCACTCAACCAGCGCAACACGGGCTTAGCGGCGTTCGAGTCCTTTGCCGCGAGCGCCGCTTCCAACACAATTCGTGCGTCACGCGGTTCGAGTTGCACTTTCCAATTCTCTAAGGCCAACGCCAGCGCCTTTTTGGGATCGTGAAGTACGTGCAGCGCAAAGCGCGCTTCCTCTTGCTGATGTACCGTATCGCCGCGCAGTTGTGCCGCGTGAAAGCGATCTTCCAAGGTATTCGCGGTCTTTTTTGCTGTCGGCAATTTAAGTGTTTGTTCCGCGAAAACCAAACGTAGCAATAAAGTATCCGAGCGGGTTTTGTCTTTTAACAGCGCCACCACTTCACTTGGGCGGCCTTGATCCAGCAAAAAATCTGCATATGCGGCAAGCAAAAAAGTATCGGTCACATCCAACGCCAACGCCCGCTTGAACTGCGCTTCGGCCACGTCTAGCCGCCCTAAACGCTGCGCCATCTCCGCCAATCGCGTCAGCACCCACAGCTGCTCGTCACGCCCGGTTTCCGGATGCTGCGCCAACATTTGGCTCAAGGCGGCATAAGCTTCGGCCGCATGGCCAGTCAGCCCCTGCACCATCGACTCGCAGCCAAGCGCGATCAATTCATTGGCCACCTCACGCATCGCGAGGCAATCGGTTCTAGCCTCGGCATATCGGGCCTGCACAATATGGATTATGGCGCGCAAGGAACGCGCTTGAGGTTGGCCCGGATCGCGCATGAGCACTTGGTTCAGATCGGCCAAAGCACTGGGAAAATCATGGCGAAATTGGCGCAGACTGGCGCGTAACACCTGCACATTGATCGGCGGGGCGGGCAAATCCCACCAAGGCGCTAACGCCGCCTGCGCGTAACCGATATAACGCGGATCACCCTCTGCCGCCACCAACTCAAAATAGCGCCGAGCCAAGTTGACGGCTACATCCTCATCGCGCGGGTTACGCTGCAAAGCCGCACGCAGTTGCGCCAATTCGCGTGCTATGGGGTCATTGGCCTTGAATGGCAGACGCTCTAAAACCTGAGCATCGCTGGTAGGAACATAGGGCGCAGCCGTAATCGTAGGGATGAGCAAGAGACAAGCTAAGAACAGCAACAACTTCGGGCGAGGAAACATGTTCAGCGGGGAAACCATCGGTGGTGAATGAGGGCGAAGCTCGGGATCATATCTATTCAGCGTGGCGCTGGCAATTTTTCAAAAAATATCACCCCTTTATTGATCTTTATTTATCCATACAAAACAATTGCTTAACATATGCTTTCATTCGCTAATACGGCCTGTACAGCGCTAAACGCCCTTTAACAGGCTTTTTATCGTATTTTCTGTCAACCCAACTCCCCGCCACCGCGTTACTGGCTCAACACGCGGGCTTTCCCACGTTGTTGAATCCACCTAAAAACTTTTTAGCTAAAAGGAAATAAAATGAGCAAACTGTTATCCGCATTGATCGTTGTTGCTTTCTCCGCTGTCAGCATGAACGTGTTCGCCGCCGCTCACTCTGGCGCCGCTCCTGCTGCCAAAACCGAAGCTGCTGCTCCTGCTAAGAAAGACGACAAAGCTGCTCCTGCTGCTGACATGAAGAAAGACGAAGCCAAGCCCGCAGCTAAAAAAGCAAAGAAAGCCAAAAAAGCCAAAAAAGCTGACGCTCCTAAAGCTGACGCCGCTCCTGCCGCTAAGTAATTTTAGCTAGGCAAAAAAGCAGGGTTCGCCCTGCTTTTTTTTGCCAAAAAAATTAAGTAAATCAGATTATTCTGATGTTTAAGAATCTAAGTTCCGCCGCAATCTATGTCAACTGAACCATAAAATTTGCGTTAAAATTCGCGGGCACAAAATTTTGTGCCCAAAAACACAACTAACCAACCCTTTGAGGAAGAAACACATGAGCAAACTGTTATCCGCCCTGATCGCTGCCGCTTTCGCAGCGGTTTCCATGACCGCTATCGCTGCTGACGCTCCTAAGGCCGATGCTCCTAAAGCTGTTGAAGCCAAAAAAGACGACAAAGCTGCTGCCAAGAAGGACGACAAAGCTGCCGCTCCTGCTGCTGCCGCTAAGAAAGACGACAAAGCTGCTCCTGCTGCTGCCGCCGCTCCTGCTGCCGCTGCTAAGAAGGATGAAAAAGCTGCTGCTCCTGCTGCTGCTGCCGCTGCTCCTGCTGCCGCTAAGAAAGACGACAAAGCTGCTGCTCCTGCCGCTAAGTAATCTTTTAGTAATGCTAAAAAAGGCAGGGTTACCCCCTGCCTTTTTTATTTTTCCGAGACAACCATGACAGACATCTGGCGTCCCCACGTCACCGTTGCCGCTGTTATCGAACAAGACGGCAAATTTCTCTTCGTCGAGGAGCAAGCCGAACAATCCATCGTACTTAACCAGCCTGCCGGACACTGGGAAAAAAACGAATCCCTGATTGATGCCGCAACTCGCGAAACCCTGGAAGAAACAGCCTACCATTTCCAGCCAAGCGCCCTGATCGGTATCTATCGCTGGCCACACCCGAGCAAAGATATTGTTTTTTTACGCTTTGCTTTTAGCGGCAAGATACAGGGCTTTGATGAGAATCGGCCATTGGACAACGGCATTTTACGTGCGCTCTGGCTCACGCCGGACGAATTGCGCGCGCGGGCCAATCACCATCGCAGCCCCTTGGTCTTGCGCTGCGTTGAAGACTATCTCGCAGGCAAACGTTATGCTTTGGATTTGCTCACCCATTTTTAATATGCGCTCGCTTTTTATCTTACTTTTAGTATGCGTAAACTTCCCCACACAAGCCGTGGAAGTCTCGGTCTGCTACAACTACGGTTGCGCGGTTAGCGCTAAAGTCGATTTTGGGCACGACGATCTCGCACAACTCGACCAACTATTCGATGAGATCGACAATGCGGCAGTCGAACGCGGATCAATTCAACTCGCGATTGGCTTGATGAATCGCGTCGCTGGCATGCAAACGCCCATCCACAATGACAAAGGCGGGAACTACAACGACGATGGTGTGGAAGGCCGCATGGATTGCATCGACCACTCACAGACCACCACCGCTTATTTAAAAATGATCGAAGGGCGCGGCCTGCTGCACTTTCATCGCGTATTGGAACCGGTGCGCCGCGCACCGCTCTTAGTGGACGACCATTGGAGCGCGCGCATTCAAGACACCGCAACGGAGGCGCAATACGTGGTGGATTCTTGGTTTTTCGATAACGGTGAGCCGGCGGCAATTTTCCCCTTGCGCGACTGGCTGAAAGGCGCAGAGCCCCATGGCTGAGCGCATCGTGGTTGGCCTCTCCGGCGGGGTCGATTCCTCGGTCGCCGCGCTCTTGCTCAAGCGTCAAGGCTATGAAGTCATCGGCCTGTTCATGCGCAACTGGGAAGACGATGCGGACTGCCCCGCCAAGCAGGATTTTCTGGATGTGCTCGCAGTCGCCGAAGTAATCGGCATTGAAGTCGAGGCGGTGAATTTCGCCAAGGAATATAAAGAACGCGTGTTCAGTTATTTTCTAAGCGAATACCAAGCCGGGCGCACGCCCAATCCTGACGTGCTGTGCAATTCTGAAATCAAGTTCAAAGCCTTCCTCGAACACGCACTGACTTTGGGCGCGAGCAAAATCGCAACCGGCCACTATGCGCGGGTAGTTGAGCACCAAGGCGAATTTTCCCTGCTCAAGGCCCAAGATGGCGCCAAGGATCAAAGCTATTTTTTATATCGTTTGAATCAAGCGCAACTCTCGAAAACCCTATTTCCCCTCGGCGAAATGCAGAAACCCGAGGTGCGTGAAATCGCGCGCGCAGCCCATCTCGCCATTCATGCCAAAAAAGACAGCACCGGTATCTGTTTTATCGGCGAGCGCGACTTTCGTGAATTCCTCTCGCGCTACCTGCCGAAGCAGCCGGGGGACATAGAAACGCCCGATGGGCGCTGTGTCGGTCAACACGAAGGCCTGATGTACTACACCCTCGGTCAGCGCCAGGGCCTGGGCATCGGCGGACAAGGCGAGCCGTGGTTTGTGGCGAGCAAGGACATGGCGCGCAATGTGTTGATCGTGGTACAGGGCCACGAGCATCCGCTGCTATTGAAAGAGACGCTGGTCGCGCAGGACTTGAATTGGATCAGCGGCCGCGCACCAGCACTCACACCGGCCTACGGCGCCAAAACCCGCTATCGCCAACAGGATGCGGCATGCCGCATCACCCATCTATCGCAAGACCAGACTTCATTGAAATTCGACACTGCACAATGGGCGGTAACGCCGGGGCAATCGGTAGTGATGTATGCAGGGGAGACCTGCCTGGGTGGCGGAGTAATCCAATAATTGCATCGTTAAAAATACAAAGGGAGATGGTTTTACCCATCTCCCTTGTATCGAGCGTCTCGATTCAATCAAGCAGCTTTAGCCTGCGCGCGTCCCGCGCTTGCGGTCGATCTCTTTCAGGAAACGTTTGCGCACACGGACGAAGTGCGGCGTGACTTCCACCAGCTCATCGTCCTCAATAAATTCCAGTGCACGTTCCAAATTCATCTCGATCGGCGGCACCAGGGTGACCGCTTCGTCCGTGCCGGAGGCGCGCACGTTAGTGAGCTGTTTGCCCTTCAGCGGGTTCACCACCAGATCATTGTCGCGCGTGTGAATGCCGATAATCATGCCTTCGTACAATTCATCGCCCGGCTTCACAATCATGCGGCCGCGATCTTGCAAGTTGAACAAGGCATAAGCCACGGTCTTGCCCATGCCGTTGGAAATCAAAACGCCATTCGCGCGACCGCGGAGTTCGCCTGCCTTGATCGGGCCGTAGTGATCGAATACGTGGTAGAGCAAGCCGCTACCCGAAGTCGCGGTGAGAAACTCGGTTTGAAAACCAATCAAGCCGCGCGCCGGGATCATATACTCCAAGCGCACCCGGCCTTTGCCGTCCGGCTCCATATTCAACAGATCGCCACGGCGCATGCCGAGCTTTTCCATGATCGTGCCCTGATTCACGCTCTCCACATCCACGGTGAGCATTTCATACGGCTCTTGCTTCTCGCCGTTCACTTCTTTGATGATCACCTGCGGACGCGACACGCCCATCTCGAAGCCTTCACGCCGCATGTTTTCGATCAGAATCGACAGATGCAATTCACCCCGACCGGAGACGCGGAATTTGTCCGGGCCATCGGTATCTTCCACACGCAGGGCCACGTTGGAGAGCAGCTCGCGATCAAGCCGCTCACGAATCTGGCGGCTGGTGACGAATTTGCCATCGCGCCCGGCGAAGGGCGAGTTGTTTACTTCAAACGACATGGTCACGGTTGGCTCATCGACTGACAAGGGCGGCAAGGCTTCCGGTGTCGCTGGATCACAGAAGGTATCCGAAATATGCGGCGCCTCGATGCCGGTAATGGCCACGATATCACCAGCGTTGGCTTCAGCCACTTCGATCCGATCCAGACCGTGGAAGCCCAGCACTTGCAATATCTTGCCATTGCGCTGCTTGCCTTCACCTTCCACCACCACCACTTGTTGACCCGTTTTGACACGGCCGCGTTTGATGCGACCCACAGCGATGGTGCCGACATAGCTTGAGTAAGCCAAGCTCGATACCTGCATCTGGAACGGGCCTTCAGGATCGACATCGGGTGCCGGGACATACTTCAGAATGGTGTCGAACAGCGGCGTCATGTCGCCCTCGCGCACTTCGGAATCGAGACTGGCATAGCCATTCAATGCCGATGCATATACCACGGGGAAATCCAATTGCTCTTCGGTGGCACCCAACTTATCAAATAAATCGAAGGTTTGATCCAACACCCAGCTCGGACGCGCGCCGGGGCGGTCAACTTTGTTGATGACCACAATCGGATTTAACCCTTGTGCAAACGCTTTGCGCGTCACAAACCGGGTTTGCGGCATCGGGCCGTCCATCGCATCCACCAGCAGCAACACGGAATCGACCATAGACAACACACGCTCCACTTCGCCACCGAAGTCGGCATGGCCGGGGGTGTCGATAATATTGATGCGGTATTCGGTGTCGCCCTGCTTCCAGCGCAGTGCCGTGTTCTTGGCCAGAATGGTAATGCCGCGCTCACGCTCCAAGTCGTTGGAGTCCATGACCCGCGTGCCCATCTGTTGGTGCGCGGCAAACGTGCCGGATTGTTGCAGGAGCTTATCGACCAGCGTAGTTTTGCCGTGGTCAACGTGCGCGATAATGGCGATGTTGCGGAGATTTTGTATCACAGGAGCACCCGGGGTTTACGGCGAAAAAGCCGGGCATTATACCGGATTCGGGGGGGAATAGCCCGGCTTATCCTTTAGGCGCTGTATCCTTGAACGGTTCTAGCTCATTCAGACGATTAGCGAGCTTGGCCAAATTGGGGTGCGTTTCGCGCCATTTGATCTCCGGGAAGCGAAAATCCAGGTAGCACAAGGCACAACCGCTAGCGATATCGGCCAGATTCATTAAATCGCCGGTACACCATTTCTTCTCGCCCAGCTCCTCCGCCATAGCTTCCAGCCCACGCAGTACCGATGCCTCCTGGCGCGCGATCCAAGTGGCACTCTGGTGCTCTGGCGCGCGCTGGGCACGCTCGATGAAGATCAAGGCGGCAGAATCGGTGATGCCATCGGCCAACGCTTCCCAGCGCTTGACGGCAATGCGTTGGCGGCTGGCCTCAGGAATCAAACGCGAAACGGGGGTCACGGTGTCAAGATACTCCACGATCACGCGCGAATCGAATAGTGTCGAGCCGTCATCCAATACCAGGACCGGCACTTTACCCAAGGGATTAAAGTCTCCCACCTTCGTGTCAGGGTTCCAGGGGATATCCACCACGAAATCCAGTTCGATATGTTTTTCGCTGGCGACAATGCGCACTTTTCGCACAAAAGGACTGGTTAGCGATCCGATTAATTTCATCATTTTCCAATAAACCTATTAAATCGGTGTGACCGGAATGATCTTGCCCGGCCGCGAATAAGTCACCATCTGATTAAAATTCAAATAGCGGTAGATGTTGTCCGATAGCGGCGCAATCTTGTCCTTCACTATAGACAAATATTCTTCCAGCGTCGGGATGCGCCCCAGCTTGGCGCACACCGCCGCTAACTCTGCCGAGCCAAGATAGACACGCGCGCCTTTACCCATGCGGTTGTCGAAATTGCGCGTGCTGGTAGAGAACACGGTCGCGCCATCCGCCACCCGCGCCTGATTGCCCATGCACAAACTACAGCCGGGCATTTCCATGCGCGCACCAATGCGACCAAATACGCTATACACCCCTTCTTCGCGCAATTCATGCTCGTCCATGCGCGTCGGTGGCGCGACCCAGAGCCGAGTAGGAATCAGGCCCGCGTCTTCCAACACTTTGCCTGCGGCGCGGTAGTGGCCGATATTTGTCATGCAACTACCGATAAAAACCTCGTCGATCTTATCGCCCACCACCGCCGACATCGGCTTGATGTCATCCGGATCATTAGGGCAAGCGAGCAGCGGTTCTTTGATTTCATTCAAATCAATTTCCAACACGTAGGCGTATTGCGCATCGGCATCCGGTTCTAACAGGGATGGTTGATCGAGCCAAACGCGCATAGCGTCGATGCGGCGTTGCAGCGTGCGCGCATCCGCATAGCCTTTGTCGATCAAATGCTCCAGCAGCACGATGTTTGAATTCAAAAACTCGATCACTGGCGCTTGGGCAAGGCGCACGGTGCAGCCATTGGCTGAGCGTTCGGCGGAGGCATCGGCGAATTCAAATGCCTGTTCTACTTTCAAATCGGGCAGGCCCTCAATCTCCAAGATGCGGCCATTGAATACGTTTTTCTTGCCCTGCTTGCCGACGGTGAGCTCGCCTTTTTGAATCGCGGCGTAAGGAATCGCGTTCACCAGATCGCGTAAGGTTATGCCGGGCTGCATTTTGCCTTTGAAGCGCACCAGCACCGACTCCGGCATATCCAGCGGCATCACGCCCATCGCGGCGGCAAAGGCCACCAAGCCCGAGCCCGCCGGGAAGCTAATGCCAATCGGGAAGCGCGTATGCGAATCGCCGCCCGTGCCCACGGTGTCGGGCAAGAGCATGCGGTTGAGCCAGGAATGAATGACGCCGTCGCCTGGTCGCAAGGAAACGCCACCGCGCGAAGAAATAAAATCCGGCAGATCATGTTGCAGCTTGATATCGACTGGTTTCGGATAGGCCGCCGTGTGGCAGAAGCTTTGCATCACCAAATCGGCGGAGAAGCCCAAGCAAGCAAGCTCTTTCAACTCATCGCGCGTCATAGCACCCGTGGTGTCTTGCGAGCCCACGGTCGCCATCTTCGGCTCGCAGTAAGTGCCGGGGCGCACGCCGGTCACGCCGCAGGCGCGGCCAACCATTTTTTGCGCCAGGGTATAACCCTTGCCGGTGTCTTTGGGTGAGATCGGTTTGATGAACAAATCAGACACATCCAAACCCAGCGCTTCGCGCGCACGGCCAGTCAGCCCGCGCCCGATGATGAGCGGAATACGTCCGCCCGCACGAATTTCATCCGGCATGGTCAACGGCTCTAGCTTGAAGCGGCTGATGGCTTGACCTTGCGCGTTTTGAATCTCGCCCTTGAACGGATAAATCGTGATGATGTCGCCAGTATTCATCTGCGCCACATCACACTGAATAGGCAGTGCGCCGGAATCTTCCGCCGTATTGAAAAAAATCGGCGCAATCTTATCGCCCAGCACGATACCGCTGGTGCGCTTGTTGGGTAAATGCGGAATATCCTGCCCCATATACCACTGCACCGAATTGATCGCCGATTTGCGCGATGAGCCCGTGCCCACCACATCGCCTACATAGGCAAGGGGCAAACCTTTTTCTTTCAGCTTGGCGATAGTCGCCAAGCCATCGGGCATTTTGTTGACCAGCATCGCTTGTGCATGCAGCGGAATATCAGGCCGTGACCAAGCATCCTGCGCCGGAGACAAATCATCAGTATTGGTCTCGCCCGGCACTTTGAATACAACGGACTCGATTTTTTCTGGTAGTGCAGGACGGGTGGTAAACCACTCGGCCTGCGCCCAAGATTCGAGTA
>JAYVBU010000101.1:0-8277 GCA_043750335.1 Betaproteobacteria bacterium
CGCCCGGTTTGGCGGAGTGGACGGGACTCGAACCCGCGACCCCCGGCGTGACAGGCCGGTATTCTAACCAACTGAACTACCACTCCATAACTCGCTCAAGTTGAAACTTGCGCTGGTGGGTGCTGACGGGTTCGAACCGCCGACATTCGCCTTGTAAGGGCGACGCTCTACCAGCTGAGCTAAGCACCCGAAAACGATTTCCCGACACTGATGCAAGCAACTACATTATCGAGAACTTACTTTGGCAGGCCGTCTCTACTGCAATTCGACCTCTCCAAAAGCCCGCTAGTTTAGCGCATCTTTGAGCGATTTTCCAGCGCGGAATTTAGGAACTTTTGCAGCCTTGATCTTTATCGTTTCGCCCGTTTGTGGATTACGGCCATTGCGCGCCGCGCGCTTGCCTACATAAAAAGTACCAAAACCGACGAGTGTAACCATATTGCCTTTTTTCAAGGATTGTTGAACCGCCGCAACCGCTGCGTCCAAGGCTCGACCCGCCGCCGCTTTGGATAAATCAGCATTCTTGGCAATCGCATCGATCAATTCTGTCTTGTTCATGGTGGTGCCCCCTTGTTGATTAGTATGTGGTTGTGGCAGTTTTTTCTGCACTGCACTTTATAGCAGCCCGAAAATCGGGGTGTCAAGCAATGCGGGGATTATTCATTTTTAAGCAGAAGCAAAAAAAACGATTTATTGTAGATCGCAAAAAATTGGCATGAAAAAGCCGGGTAAGCGGCAGCTTACCCGGCTTTTTTGAAACGTTGCCGCTAGTGTTTCACTAAGGTAGTGGATTTTTCATCCGCTTTTGGCGGCAATGCTGCAGTATCATCTTCAGGAAGCGGCTTGGGTTTGCTCTCCAAAGCCATATCCAATACCTGATCGATCCAACGCACCGGATGAATCTCCAATTTATTTTTAATATTGTCCGGTATATCGACTAGGTCCTTGGTGTTTTCTTGCGGAATCAGCACGGTCTTGATGCCGCCGCGATGCGCCGCTAACAGCTTCTCTTTCAAACCACCAATCGGCAGCACTTCACCCCGCAAGGTAATCTCACCCGTCATAGCCACGTCGGCGCGCACGGGGATATCCGTCAACACAGACACCATAGCAGTGCACAAGGCGATACCCGCGCTTGGTCCATCCTTAGGTGTCGCGCCTTCCGGCAAGTGGATATGAATATCATTGTTCTGATAGAAATCCACCGGAATACCCAGACGTTTTGAGCGGCTGCGTACTACCGACAACGCTGCTTGAATCGACTCTTGCATCACATCGCCTAATTTTCCGGTGGTGATTGTTTTGCCTTTTCCGGGGATTTTGACCGCCTCAATGGTAAGCAATTCACCGCCCACTTCAGTCCACGCCAAGCCAGTAACCTGACCAATTTGATTGGCTTTCTCCGCCATGCCGTAGCTGAATCGACGTACGCCTAGATACTTATCCAGGTTGCGTGCGCTGACGGTGACTTTGTGTGTTTTATTTTCGACCAGCAAAGTCTTGACCACCTTGCGACAAATCTTCGCTATTTCGCGCTCCAGACTACGAACACCCGCTTCGCGTGTGTAATAACGCACTATGTCGCGCAATGCACTCTGGGTGACGCTGATCTCATCCGACTTTAAGCCATGTGTTTTGATCTGTTTCAGCAAGAGGTAATTCAAGGCAATGTTGATTTTCTCGTCTTCGGTATAACCTGCTAAACGAATGACTTCCATCCGGTCGAGCAAAGGCGCGGGGATATTTAAGGAGTTGGCAGTTGCGACAAACATCACTTCCGATAAATCGAATTCAACTTCGACATAGTGATCGACGAAGGTATGGTTTTGCTCCGGGTCCAGCACTTCGAGCAATGCAGAAGACGGATCGCCACGAAAATCCATGCCCATTTTGTCCACTTCATCGAGCAGGAACAGTGGATTTCTCACCGCGACCTTGGTCATGCTTTGCAATATCTTGCCTGGCATAGAGCCAATGTAGGTGCGGCGATGTCCACGAATTTCGGATTCATCGCGTACACCGCCTAGCGCCATGCGCACAAACTTGCGGTTAGTGGCCTTGGCGATGGATTGTCCGAGTGAAGTCTTACCCACACCGGGAGGGCCAACCAGACATAGTATCGGCGCCTTGAGTTTGTCAACGCGCTGCTGCACGGCGAGGTATTCGATGATGCGTTCTTTTACCTTATCGAGGCCATAATGGTCTTGGTCTAAAATTTCCTCAGCATGCGTTAAATCTTTGCTGATTTTAGTTTTTTTGCGCCATGGTAAATTGACGATGGTCTCGATAAAGTTACGCACCACGGTCGCTTCCGCCGACATGGGTGACATCATTTTCAATTTTTTTAGCTCTGCCATCGCCTTGGTGTTGGCTTCTTTGGACATGCGCGCTTCTACAATGCGCTTTTCCAAATCATCGTTGTCAGCGCCCTCTTCCAGATCGCCGAGTTCTTTCTGAATCGCTTTAACTTGTTCGTTGAGGTAGTACTCGCGCTGGCTCTTTTCCATCTGGCGTTTCACGCGGCCACGAATGCGCTTCTCAACTTGCAAAATATCTATCTCGGCATTGAGTAAACCAAATAGGTGTTCGAGTCGCGCATGCACGGCGAACATTTCCAAAATTTCCTGCTTCTGCTCGAGTTTGATCGGTAGATGCGCGGCAATGGTATCGGCCAAGCGACCTGCATCGTCGATACTGGCCAGCGACGTCAAAATCTCAGGCGGAATTTTTTTATTCAGTTTGACGTATTGATCGAACTCAGTGAACACACTACGCATCAGCGCCAGGGTTTCTTTGTCAGTCGGCGGTTCAATCTCTGCGATCTCCGCTTCGGCTGAGAAATGCGTCTTGGAGTCGATGAATTCCTTGATGTACGCACGCTGATTGCCTTCGACCAGCACTTTAACCGTGCCGTCAGGCAATTTCAGCATTTGCAGAATGCTCGCCACGCTGCCGACATGGTATAGGTCATCCGTGCTGGGCTCATCTTTTGAAGCGGATTTTTGCGCGACCAACAGAATGTGCTTGCCTGCTTCCATCGCGACTTCCAGTGCTTTGATGGATTTGGGACGGCCTACAAACAATGGAATAACAATATGCGGATACACCACCACATCGCGTAGGGGAAGTAAGGGAAGCGTTACGCGGTCGCCCTGGGTCTCTTGAGGTAAGCTCATGATTTATCTGCCTAAGTAAGAAGCTTGTTGTTAAGAGATGGGGCCCTGCCCAGCAATATCAAGGGGCTGGGGCAGAAGACCCGAAAAGCGCCCGGTATGGCGACGCCCAGTCCTTATAAAGAATAGCGGTTCTGGCGTGGATTACTTGAATAAAGTAATCCAGGGGGATCATGCGACGCGCGGCTGATCGGCGTAAATAAGGAGCGGTTTTGATTTTCCTTTAACCACCTCCTCGTCAACAACCACCTTGGTCACATCTTTGAGTGAAGGCAACTCAAACATGATATCGAGCAAGGCGTGCTCCATGATCGAACGCAAGCCGCGCGCACCCGTTTTGCGTTGTAGCGCTTTCTTGGCGATCTCATCAATCGCATCGTCGCGAAATTCAAGCTCGACGCCTTCCATGGAGAATAGTTTTTGATATTGGCGAATCAAAGCATTTTTGGGTTCAGTCAGAATTTGCACCAGCGCTTTTTCATCCAGTTCTTCCAGCGTGGCAACGACTGGCAAGCGGCCAACAAACTCCGGAATCAAACCGTACTTAATCAAATCTTCCGGCTCGACTTCTCGCAACACTTCACCGATCGCCTTGCGGTCATCCTTGCTTTTAACTTGTGCGCCAAAACCAATGCCACCCTTTTCGGAGCGACTGCGAATCACTTTTACCAAGCCGTCGAATGCGCCGCCACAGACAAACAGGATATTGCTGGTATCAACCTGGACAAATTCCTGATTCGGGTGCTTACGCCCACCTTGCGGCGGCACTGACGCAATCGTGCCTTCAATCAGCTTCAGTAAGGCTTGTTGTACACCCTCACCTGAAACGTCACGCGTGATGGAAGGGTTATCTGACTTACGAGAAATCTTATCAATCTCGTCGATATAGACAATGCCTTGCTGCGCCTTTTCGACGTTGTAGTCGCACTTTTGCAAGAGCTTCTGAATGATATTCTCGACGTCTTCGCCCACATAACCCGCTTCGGTCAAGGTCGTGGCATCTGCGATCACGAAAGGTACATTCAGCAAGCGCGCCAAAGTTTGTGCAAGTAGGGTTTTACCGGACCCAGTGGGGCCAATCAGCAGGATATTGCTCTTGGAGAGCTCAACTTCATCGGCTTTGGGTGCGGTTTTAAGGCGCTTGTAATGGTTATAGACGGCAACCGATAAAATCTTTTTTGCCACACTTTGGCCGATCACGTATTGATCGAGAATTTGGCAAATTTCAGCCGGGGTCGGCAAATCCGTGCCAGCGCCCTTAGTGCCTGTGTCGCCCTGAATTTCTTCGCGAATAATGTCGTTACACAAATCAACGCATTCATCGCAGATAAAAACGGATGGGCCTGCGATGAGCTTGCGTACTTCATGCTGGCTTTTGCCGCAGAAGGAGCAGTAGAGAAGCTTGTCGGAACCAGCAGTTTTGTCGTTCATAACCTTGCCCTTAAATAACGGATTTAAGACATTAAACCGAAGTTTCACCCCGATTGACAAGCACTTTGTCCACCAAACCATAACTCACCGATTGATCGCCGCTCATAAAAAAATCACGGTCGGTGTCGCGCTCGATCACTTCAATCGTTTGCCCGGTATTGTTGGACAGAATCTCGTTCAGTCGCGCGCGCAAATAAAGAATCTCTTTGGCGTGAATTTCAATATCCGATGCTTGGCCCTGGAACCCACCCATCGGCTGATGAATCATCACGCGCGAATTGGGCAGACAGAAGCGTTTGCCTTTGGCGCCAGCCGACAGCAAGAAAGCGCCCATGCTGGCTGCTTGCCCAACGCACAGGGTAGAGACGTCTGGTTTGATGAATTGCATGGTGTCGTAAATCGACATGCCCGCCGACACCGAGCCGCCGGGCGAATTGATGTAAAACGAAATGTCCTTGTCCGGATTTTCGGATTCCAGAAACAGCATTTGCGCCAACACCAAATTAGCACTCATGTCATTCACCACACCAACCAAAAACACAACACGTTCTTTTAGCAGGCGCGAGTAAATATCATATGCGCGCTCGCCACGACCGCTTTGCTCTATCACCATCGGGATGTACCCGAGCATCTTCGGATCGAAGCCGTTGCGGTCCGTAAAATCCATGAAACGATCGATCATTTATTGATTCCCATCATGTCGTCGAATGCAGTTGGTTTATCTTCCACCTGCGCTTGATTCAGTGCCCAGCTTACCACATTCTGTTCCAGCACTAGGGACTCGACTTCCGCGAGCCGAGTAGGGTTTTCATAGTACCAAGCCACCACTTGCTCTGGCTTTTCGTAGCTCTCCGCGTACGATTCCACCAGCTTGCGTACTTGCTCTGGTTGCGCTTTGAGATCGTTGGTCTTCACCACTTCTGCCAGGATCAATCCCAAAGAAACGCGGCGCTGAGCTTGCGCCTCAAATAAGTCCGCAGGCATCGGCATATTGTCCGCCTTCATGCCGCGCGCGCCCATGTCTTGGCGAGCGCGTTGTTGCAAACGTTCAATCTCATCGTCGATCAATGCGCGCGGCACTGACATAGGCGTCGCGTCGGTCAGCGCTTGCATGACTTGGTCTTTCACTTTATTTTCGACCCGCTTACCCACTTCACGTTCAATATTGGCGCGCACATCTGCGCGCATTTTGACGACATCGCCATCTTCCACACCCAAAGCCTGAGCAAGTTCCGGGCCAATATCCGGTAATTTAGCAGCCAACACGCGATTCACTTTCACTTGGAACTGCGCCGTCTTTCCTGCTACTTCTTTGCCGTGATAATCGGCGGGAAAAGTCAGATCAAAGGTTTTTTCCTCGCCCGCTTTCATGCCCTCCAGCGGCTTGTCGAAATCGGCCAATGTTCGACCTTCGCCAAGCGTGACGACATAACCTTGAGTCGCTCCGCCGGTAAAAGACTGGCCATCAATGCTGCCGCTATAGTCGATATCGACCTGGTCTCCCTGTTGCGCGGCGCGCTCGACGGCTTCAAATGTGGCGCGTTGCTTACGCAGAATATCAATTGTCTTATCGACATCGGTTTCCGACACTTGAACCACTGGACGCTCAATTTTCGCGCTGGCAATGCTCCCGACGACCACTTCGGGATACACCTCAAAGGTCGCGGTGAATTCCAACTGCTCGCCATTCGCGGCATCAGCTGCGGTTTCAAAGCGCGGCATGCCGGCAATTTTGATTTTTTGTTCATACAGCGCGTCGCTAATACTGCGGCTACCTGCTTCAGAAATCACTTCCTGCCGCACTTGACCGCCATATTGCTGCGCAACCATTTTCATTGGGACTTTGCCGGGGCGAAAGCCGTGAATCTTTGCGGTGCGCGCAATGCGCTTGAGTCGGCTTTCGATTTCCGCATCAATTTGCGCGCGCGGGACCGAAATGCGGATGCGACGTTCCAATTGTCCGATATTTTCTACCTGTGCTTGCATGATATGTAATGTCCTTAAAATACGCCTAAATATGAATAATACTGGTGCGAAAGGGGGGACTCGAACCCCCACGGGGGTTACCCGCTGGAACCTAAATCCAGTGCGTCTACCAATTCCGCCACTTTCGCTAAACTCGTCTGGAAAAATGGTGTATTTTATTCGATTCGGGCCTTCCAGTCATTTCTCTCTATTTCCCCTGTACTTACAACGCATTGGCTCTATAAAGCATGGACTATCCAATCACTCATTACGAAAATTTCCCGGTCGCATCCGTTCTTCTACCACGCCATTTGCGCCGCCCGGTACAGGTCATTTATGCCTTTGCGCGTCAGGCTGACGACTTTGCCGATGAAGGCGACGACCCGCCTGAAGCACGCTTGGCGAAATTGAATCAATTTTATGCAGAATTGGATCGTATTAAACGCGGCGAATCATGCTCGCTGCCGCTCTTTGATGATTTGGCGCTGATTATTCGTGAGCATCATCTGCCGATCCAATATTTCTACGATCTGCTGGATGCCTTCAGCCAAGATGTCACGCAGACACGCTATCAGCATTTTGGCGAGGTCATGGATTACTGCCGCCGCTCAGCTAATCCGATTGGCCGACTGTTGCTGCACTTATATCGCGTCACCGATGCGCGTGCCTTAGCTTACTCAGACGGCATCTGTTCTGCGCTTCAACTCACCAACTTTTTGCAAGACATCGCCATCGATTTTCAAAAGGGGCGCATTTACCTTCCGCAAGATGAGCTGGCACAATACGGCATCACCGAACAAGCACTCGCAAGGGGCGCGCCCAGCGAACGATGGTGGCCGTTCATGCAATTTCAAATAGAACGCACACGTAAACTGTTGCAAGCAGGCGCACCCTTGGGCAAACAACTCAAAGGACGCATCGGCTTGGAAATGCGACTAATCATCATGGGGGGAGACAGCATTTTGAAGAAAATTCATAGGGTACAAGGCGATGTCTTTCACGCGCGCCCGGTATTAAAGCCCACCGATTGGGCCTACATGCTCTATCGCGCCGTCAGGGCCAAATGACGCCTGCCGAATACTGCCAAGAAAAAGCCGCCAAAAGCGGTTCCAGCTTCTATTACAGCTTTTTATTTCTGCCCAAGCCGCGACGCGAAGCGATCACCGCCTTGTACGCCTTCTGCCGCGAGGTGGATGACATCGCCGATGAATGTACCGACGCCACTATCGCGCGCACCAAGCTCGAGTGGTGGCGCGCGGAACTGGTTGGCACTTTTGCGGGCCACCCCAGCCATCCAGTCAGCCAAGCACTGCTGCCAGCAATTCGCACATATGACTTGGCTCAGGAGCAATTCGAAGAAATCATCGACGGCATGGAGATGGATTTGCAATATGTGCGCTATGCCGATTTCAAAACGCTGCAACTGTACTGCTACCGCGTCGCATCGGTGGTGGGGCAACTTGCCGCCGCCATCTTTGGCTACAGTGATCGCAAGACACTGAAGTATGCGCACGATCTTGGCATGGCGTTTCAGCTGACCAACATCATTCGCGACGTAGGCGAAGATGCGCGGCGCAACCGCATTTACCTGCCCCAGGATGAACTTGCACAATTTGGCGTAAGTGAATCTGACTTACTCAAAGGGCACGCGAGCGAAGGGTTTCACGCGCTGATGGCGCATCAAACAACGCGCGCACACGCGTTTTAC
>JAYVBU010000102.1:0-3756 GCA_043750335.1 Betaproteobacteria bacterium
CGACAGGCTGCCGAGCGCATGGTGCAATGCCTGATGAACGAGGGCAAAATCATGGCCTGCGGCAACGGCGGCTCAGCGGCAGACGCGCAGCATTTTTCGGCGGAGCTGCTCAATCGCTTTGAGCGCGAACGGCCCGGCTTGGCCGCGATGGCGTTGACCACGGATAGCTCTACGCTGACGTCAATCGCCAACGATTACGCGTTCGAGCAAGTGTTTTCGAAGCAGGTGCGCGCGCTTGGGCAACCCAACGATTTGCTGCTCGCCATCTCCACCAGCGGTAATTCTAAAAACGTGTTGGAGGCGATTCACGCCGCGCATGATCGTGAAATTTCTGTCATCGCATTAACCGGTAATGGCGGCGGCCAAATAGCCGAAGCGCTGTACCATAACGACTTCCATATTTGTGTGCCCGCCACTGTTACGGCGCGCATTCAAGAAGTGCATTTACTGACACTGCATTGCTTGTGCGATGCCATTGATTTCTCGCTACTAGGAGCCGAATAATGCGTACGCTTACCCCGCTTTTTTTGATTGCGTTGCTGATGCCTGTGCTGCAAGGCTGTTTCCCCGTAGTGGCGGGCGGCGTCGGCGCAGGCGTGACGATGGCGACGGACCGCCGCACCTCAGGCATTTTTATCGAAGATCAAACCATCGAGCTTAGATCACAAAGTCGCGTGTCAGATAAGCTTAAAGACCAAGTGCATCTCAATGTCACCAGCTTCAATTTGTCTGCGCTGGTAAGCGGTGAGGCACCAAATGAGGCGCTACGCACTGAGGTGGAAAATATCGTCAAAACCACACCCAATGTGCGTCAGGTTTTTAATGAGATGGCGATCGCGCCCGCATCCAGCTATACCGCGCGCAGCAACGACAGCTATATCACCACCAAAGTAAAAGCGCGCATGGTGGATGCCAATAAATTTAACGCCACACATGTGAAAGTTGTGACCGAATCCAGCACGGTTTTCTTAATGGGCATGGTCACGCGTAAAGAAGCGGAAGACGCAACGGAAATCGCGCGCACCACCTCCGGCGTGATGAAAGTGGTCAAGTTGTTTGAGTACCTCGATTGACCGAGCCACGCATGGTTTACGCCACGCCGCTTTTTGAATCGAAGGTGTGCTCGCACGACACCTTGTTGAAAAGAGTGGCTGCCCTGCCCCGCCCGCTGGTTTTTACCAATGGGTGCTTCGATATTCTGCATCGAGGCCATGTCACCTATCTTGCTCAGGCGCGCGCGCTTGGCGCGAGTTTAATTGTGGGGGTGAATAGCGATGCCTCGGTCAAGCGCCTAGGTAAGGGCGATGATCGCCCGATCAATCAGCAAGAGGACCGCATGCTGGTACTCGCCGCGCTCGAAGCAGTTTCGCTCGTCACCTTGTTTGAAGAAGACACGCCGCTCGCCCTTATTCTCGCCACGCATCCCGATATTTTGGTCAAAGGCGGCGACTGGCCCGTTGATGCAATTGTCGGTTCGTCTGAGGTACTCGCTTGGGGTGGACAGGTGCATGCCATCCCCTTTCTGCACCAACGCTCCACCACCGCGCTCGTTAAACGTATTCGCGGCTAATCCACACTCTGTCTATGCTGCCCCACGCCTTTACACGTCGCCTCGCTTTACTATTAGGCGCGGATCGTTTTTTCACCGACCCGGCTTCTTGTTACGTTTATGGTTACGACAACAGCCGTAACCATTGCCTGCCCGAAGCGGTTGCATTCCCACTTACGACAGCAGAAATTCAAGCCATCGTGCTGGCCTGCAATGAATTCAACATACCGCTCACGCCACGCGGGCGCGCAACCGGCACTGCAGGCGGCAGCGTACCTGAACAAGGCGGCTTAGCATTATCGCTCGAGCGCATGCGGCGCATTATCGCAGTGGACCCGGCCAATCGCGCCATGGTGGTGGAGCCCGGCGTAGTAAATCAGGAGGTGCAGGACGCTGCGCGTCCGCATGGTTTTTTCTGGCCACCGGATCCATCGAGTGCCGTCTATTGTTCCGTGGGCGGCAATCTCGCCACCTGTGCGGGCGGGCCACACGCAGTGAAATATGGCGTGACGCGTGACCATGTACTGGGTTTAAAAGCCGTGACCGGCAAAGGCGAGATCATCAAAACCGGTGCCTACACCACAAAAGCCGTAGTCGGCTACGACCTGACGCGGCTCATCATTGGTTCTGAAGGCACACTGGCTATAGTGACCGAAGCAACGTTGAAGCTCACGCCGCTTCCAGAATCAACGGCGGGTATCACGGCGCATTATCGTGATATTGAATCCTGTGCACATGCCATTACACGCATCATGGCGCAAGCGCATATTCCCAGCGCACTGGAATTTTTAGATCACGGCGCACTGAATTTACTCCGCGCACATTATCCCGATCTCGTGCCAAACGACACGCTCGCCATGCTGATGATCGAGGTGGATGGCGGCCCAGCGCAAATTGAAGCAGCCCAGCGCGCCATCATCCAGGCCTGCCAAAGCCCTGCGCTGATTCAAATACAAGCAGTGGCCGACGCAAAAACTTTATGGGCGGCACGCAAGGCGCTCTCGCCTTTGTTGCGTGATATCGCTCCGCGCAAAATAAACGAAGATGTCGTTGTACCAGTTTCGAATCTGCCGGCGCTGCTTACGGGTGTTTCCGCGCTCGCGCAACGGTATCAAATTGCCAACGTAAATTTCGGTCACGCCGGTAACGGCAATATCCACGTCAACCTTTTAGTTGATCCAGATCGTGGTGACGAGTTGCAACGCGCCGAGGCATGTCTGAATGAGGTGTTCGATTTAGTGCTGAAGCTCAATGGCACACTCTCGGGCGAGCACGGGGTGGGGATCGAAAAGCGGCCCTTCGTTGGGCGCGAGATTGACGCCATCACGATGGCGCTCATGAAAGATGTCAAACGTGTATTTGATCCGAATACCATCCTCAATCCGGGAAAGCTATTCCCCTAGGGCGTTTTGCACTCGACTTCTTTCAACTCGGAACCGGCATACGCCGACCTGAGCTGGGTGAGTTCAAGGTTCAACTTTTCTTCGACCTGCTGGATTAAAAAGACGCTGCCCGGCGTATCGCGCTTGATTATCTTTGCCGATTTCACGCCTTTTTCTTTGAGTTGGTTCAGGCGCACCACCGCTGCATCTTCATTAGCTTGTGCAGGGAAAGAGATCGCCCAGCGCAGCTTGCCGGGTTCGTCCACCAATTGACCATCATCAATACCGAGCGCCGCTAATTCATCAAGTTTTTTCTCCGCTTCTTTTTTGTTTTTTAACGGCGGAATATGGAGCCAATATTCTGCTGCTTTGGGTCGAGTGAGTTTTTCGCCAAGCGAAAGTTTATCCAGCGCCTGCTGCGCTAAATCAATCTCCTCCGCCTTAAAGCCACTCCACTCCAAGCAAGCCAATTTTGGCGCAACCTTGCCTGCTTGCGATGGCGCGGCGTTTGGATTTACAAGACGGATGCGATCTGCATTGACCAACGGGTGTTTAGGAGGCACATTTGCGGCGCTCTGGTCGCGATAAGTGAAGTATCCGAACACGGCGACATTTACCAAGAGCAATATAAAAAAGAATAATCTCACTTTTGCGTCTCTTCCCTGGATAGAGCCAGCAATCCTTCAAGTACCAAATTATCCACGACTTGGTGGGGCCTGTTAAGGAAAGGAGCGACAATGTTTGCTGCCCCGCCCGTCATTAATATCGTAGCGCGCGCATCCTGCTCGGCCTCAAAAATGCTGACTGCCCGCTCTATCGCGCCTG
>JAYVBU010000103.1:0-3754 GCA_043750335.1 Betaproteobacteria bacterium
CATGTCAATAAAAGCAGGGCGTCCGTGGTAGCGCGGACGCCCTGCTGTGCGGCGCGATTAAGCGCAGCCTTCCGCTTTGACGCCTACTTTTTTCAAGGCAATATCCAGCGGGCAAAACTTGGTGAAGCCACTTTGAAACAGATTTGCGCCGACAAAGGCGGTAAACCACAACCAGCTCATCTGGCTCAGATTGATCTGGCCATTTATATGTGCCAGCGTCAGGGACAGCATAATGAAAAATCCAGCGATGACCCGCACCCATGAATTGACAGTCATTTTCTATTCTCCGTTGGTTGATAATATTAACTACTTACCGCTTGTTCGGCGATGCAAGCCTCGCCGCTACGGCTTTTTATTCAGCGTCACATAATACAACACCGGAATCACCACCAGCGTTAACAG
This sequence comes from Betaproteobacteria bacterium, assembly GCA_043750335.1. Classification (GTDB taxonomy): domain Bacteria; phylum Pseudomonadota; class Gammaproteobacteria; order Burkholderiales; family Thiobacteraceae; genus RBG-16-58-11. The sequence goes on from JAYVBU010000103.1 coordinate 403, forward strand.
CGTGGACACCAACACGCCGAAAATCAGCGATATCGCCAAGCCGTTAAAAATAGGGTCATCCAGGATAAAGAACGCGCCGAGCATGGCCGCAAGCCCAGTCAAAATAATCGGCTTGGCGCGCGTCGCCCCTGACAAAAGCACCGCTTTTTGCAAATCCATGCCTTGCGCCACATGCATGTTGACGAAATCCACCAGCAGGATCGAGTTACGCACGATGATGCCCGCCAGCGCGATCATGCCGATCATCGAGGTCGCGGTGAATTGTGCGCCCATCAAGGCGTGCCCCGGCATCACGCCAATCAGCGTCAACGGAATCGGTGCCATGATAATGAGCGGTACAAGGTAAGAACGAAACTGCGCCACCACCAGCAAATAAATCAGCACCAAGCCCACCGCATAGGCGATACCCATATCGCGGAAGGTCTCGTAGGTGACTTGCCACTCGCCATCCCATTTCACCGCGAAACCAGCATAGGGGTCACCCGGCTGCTGAATAAAATAATGGCTGAGCGTCCCGCCCTCGGCCAGCCTTAAATCGCTTAAAGCAGACTGGATAGAGAACATGCCATACAAGGGGCTATCAACCTTGCCCTTCATATCGCCCACCACGTACACCACCGGCAACAGGTCTTTGTGATAGATAGTCTTTTCGCGCTCGGTGGGCGTTACCTCGACCAACTCGGACAGCGGTACTAAAGCGCCGTCGCGCGCACGCACCGTGAGCTTCAATAGTTCATCAAGTGTATTCTGCCGCTCCGGTGCCAGCGTGACGCGCACGGGGATTTCAAATTTAGCATCGCCCGAATGAATCGGCGTGACATCCTCGCCGGAGAGTCCCATTTTCATCACGCTCACGATATCGTCCGCCGCCACGCCTTTTAGCGCCGCCTTGCTTTGCAAGACGCGCAACACAAATTTTTGCGCATCTTCTTCCACGCTATCGTCAATCGCCGTGATGTCTTGGGTCTTGGCAAACATCGCGCGCACCTGTTTCGCAACCGTCATTTGCGCCTTGTAATCCGGGCCGTAAATTTCTGCCACGATAGGCGAGAGCACAGGCGGGCCAGGGGGCACTTCGACGATTTTGACATTCGCGCCCAAGCGATTAGCAATCTCCTGAATAGGCGCATGTACGCTTTGCGCGATCTCGTGTGATTTTCGCTCGCGGTGATGCTTGTCCACCAAATTGACTTGCATATCCCCCACTTCGGGGCCGCGTCGCAAATAATATTGCCGCACCAAGCCATTAAAATTGATCGGCGATGCAACGCCGACATACGCCTGATAGTCGCTCACCTCCGGCACTGTGGCCACATACGCACCGATCTCATGCAGCACGCGCGCGGTCTGCTCCAGCGGCGTACCTACCGGCATATCGACGACCACTTGGAATTCAGATTTATTGTCGAAAGGCAGCATCTTCAGAATCACCACCTTAAACACAGCCAGCGCTATCGCAAACACGATGGCCGCCAAAATCCAATACAGCAGTTTTTTGCGCTTAGGCGCGCCCTGATCGCCGTTGAGATATGGCGTGAGCTTGGCTTCAATCCACAGCGAGAAATTGCGCTCCACCTTGGAGGCATCGCCCACGTGATGATGGCCTAAAAATTTCAACGTCAACCACGGCGTAACAACAAAAGCGATGGCGAGTGAAATCAGCATGCCGATGCTGGCGTTGATGGGGATCGGGCTCATATAGGGACCCATCAAGCCGGAGACAAACGCCATGGGCAACAGCGCCGCAATCACGGTAAACGTCGCCAGGATGGTCGGGCCACCCACTTCATCCACCGCCTCTGGGATGACCTCAAGCAAAGGTTTATTCGGCTCCATCAAGCGGCGGCGGTGAATGTTTTCTACCACGACGATAGCGTCGTCCACCAAAATTCCGATGGAGAAAATCAGTGCAAACAACGACACGCGATTCAGCGTAAAGCCCCAAGCCCAGGACGCGAATAACGTTGCGGCCAAAGTGAGCAACACGGCAATGCCAACAATCAAGGCTTCGCGGCGGCCCAAGGCAAAATACACCAGCGCTACCACGAATGCGGTAGCAAACAGCAGTTTGCTGATGAGCTTCATCGCTTTGTCGTTTGCGGTTTCACCATAGTTACGCGTGACGGTGACGTTTACGCCCTCAGGCAAGACCGTGCCCTTCAACTGGTTCACGCGGGCGATCACACGCTCAGCCATTTGCACGGCATTTTCGCCCGGTTTTTTCGACACAGCGAGGGTCACCGCCGGGTGCTCGCCCGCCTGGGTAATGCCCTTGGTTTTGCCCGCTGGGCCGGCGCCGATCCAAACATAACGGCTGGGTTGATCCGCTCCGTCGGTGATGGTCGCAACATCGCCCATGAATATCGGCTTGTTCTCGAATACGCCCACCACCAAGGTTTTCACATCATCGGCGGAGGATAAAAAAGTGCCGGTCTGCACCAGCACCTCTTGATTGTTGGAGACCAGCGTCCCGGCAGGCTGCGAGGCGTTGCTGACTTTTAGCGCATCGCGAATGTCTTGTGCCGAAATGGAATAAGCCTGCATGCGCTCTGCATCCATGACCACGCGCACGCTGTGGCCGGGGCTGCCGATGGTGGTGACTTCACGCGTACCAGGGATACGCTTCAACTCGACTTCTGTTGCATGTGCGACTTTAGCCAGATCGAATGCACCACGCTGGACATCCGTCGTCCACAGCGTGAGCGATACGATAGGCACATCGTCGATGCCGACCGGCTTGATGATCGGATCCAACACGCCTAGATTGGGTGACACCCAATCCCGATGCGACTGAATCGTGTCGTATAAACGCACCAGCGCGCCGATGCGCTCCTCACCTACCTTGTACTGCACTGTCAGCACCGCCATACCCGGGCGCGATACGGAATACACGTGCTCGATCCCGGCGATCTGCGACAAGACCTGTTCAGCAGGTGTCGCGACCAGACTCTCCACATCCTTGGCTGACGCGCCGGGAAAAGGAATAAATACATTCGCCATCGTCACGTTGATCTGCGGCTCTTCTTCGCGCGGCGTGACCAGAATGGCAAACAAACCCATCAGCGCCGCCATCAGCGCAATCAGCGGCGTGAGCTGCGAAGTTAAAAAGAATTTGGCGATACGGCCAGAAATGCCCATATTTTAGTAAGCCGGAAGCGGGAAGCAGGGAGTGGGAAAAACCCGCTTGCCGCTCACCGCTTACTGCTCCCCGAATTTAAGTGGATGCCCGCCTTGACGGGGTCGAGCGCGACTTTCTCATTCGCCATGAGCCCTGCTAATACCTCGTACTGGCCTTGCCCCGCAGGTTCACCCAGGCGTACTTGGCGTAGTTGCAGTTTCTCTTTGGCATCGA
>JAYVBU010000104.1:0-3753 GCA_043750335.1 Betaproteobacteria bacterium
ATCCAGTACGCAGATGGTTTGCGTGTCACCGATGCCGTAGCGCTCGCCTGTGTCAAAGAAGCAGCGGGTTCGGTGCGGGTCGAGATCGAGGCCTTGCTCTCCATGGGCTTGCCCAATTCGCCCATGGCAGGGGCGGATATACGGGTGGCATCCGGCAATTTTGTCACCGCCAAGCCGATGGGTGTGCACAACGGTGTCGATTTGCAACACACCGGCGCGGTACGCAAAGTAGATGCAGTCGCGATCCAGCGCCGCTTGGATCTGAATGAAATCGTGTTGCTCTCCCCAATTGGTTACTCGCCCACCGGCGAGGTGTTCAATCTCACCGTAGAAGATGTGGCTACCCACGCCGCGATTGCGCTCAAGGCCGAGAAGCTGATTTTTATGATGGATACGCCGGGCGTCACCGACGCCAAGGGCCGTTTGCTCAAAGAAATGACCGCGCAGGAAGCGTTGAAAATCGTGAAGTCAGCGCGCGAATTACCGCTCGACGTGGGTTTTTATCTGCCGGGCGCGGTGCAGGCCTGCCAGAACGGCGTGGCGCGCGCCCATCTCATCTCGCGCCATGTCGATGGCGCAATCTTGCAAGAGCTGTTCACGCGCGAAGGCATCGGCAGCATGATCTCCCCCGCGCCGATGGAATCTATGCGCCAGGCGACCATCGAAGACGTGGGCGGAATTTTATCCCTGATCGAGCCGTTGGAAGAAGCGGGCGTACTGGTGCGCCGCTCGCGTGAATTGCTGGAAATGGAAATCGACCGTTTTTATATCCTGGAACACGACGGCATCATCATCGGCTGCGCGGCGCTGTATCCCTTCGCAGAAGAAAAAGCGGGCGAGCTGGCGTGTCTTGCCGTACATGCAGATTTTCGCGATGCGGGGCGCGGTGCCAGCCTGCTCGAATTTGTAGAAGCGGCAGCGCGCAAGAAAAAATTCAAGCGCCTGTTCGTGCTAACCACGCAAACCGCGCATTGGTTTGTAGAGCGGGACTATGCCGCAGCCGATGTCGCTGAGCTGCCACGCAAGAAGCAAGCGCTGTATAACTTTCAACGCAAGTCAAAAGTTTTTATCAAGCGGCTCTAAGGTCGGGGCTTGCAGCCCCGATGAGGAGAGAGCAGTGCCACCGGATGGTTGTGACAGGCCAAAATAAGGCCTTAGCGAAGGGGAGCGCATGTTAAGCAGTATTGGGAGTCGGTCGAGAGTGCCGTATCGGCTATGGATCGCGCTGGGCGCTGGCGCGCTATTGGCACTGTTGACTTGGGCCGCACCCGCATGGGCCGAAAACAATCAGACTTCAACCCCGCCGACTTCTTTGGACTTAGGGGTATTCCCTTACCTGAGTACGCGTGCATTGCTGGATTTATATGAACCGGTGCGCGCCCATTTGCAAGCAGCTTTGAAACTGCCCACTAATTTGTACACGGCTTCGAATTTTAAAACCTATGCCGATCGCACCAAAGCGGGGGGCTACGATGTGTTGGCAACGCCGCCGCATTTGGCTCGCCTCGCGCAGCGCGAGGCGGGCTACATCCCGCTGGCGATATTTACGCGCGAGCTGCGTTGCGTGATAGTGGTGGCTAAAGACTCGCCACTACAAACGCTATCCGATTTAAAAGGGGGAAGCATCGCCACGCCGAGCAAGCTTGCTTTAGTCACAATCACGGGCAGCCAATTTTTGCGTGACAATGGGCTTGCAGACGAAGCAGGCATGCTACTCAGAGATGTCGGGTCGCACAGCAATGCCGTGTTGGCCGTGCAACGCGGGGAGGTCGATGCGGCCATGACCGAGTCCGTGGCCTTACAGCAAATGCCTGAAAGTGTGCGCAAAAGTGTGCGCGTCATTGCACAAACGGAGCGCCTGCCGCATGTGATGTTTCTAGCGCATCCGCGCTTGGGTCAAGCGCGGGCAGATAAGATTAGCGGCTTGCTTTTGCATCTTCAAGACACGGCAGAGGGACGAAGTTTTTTCAAAAGCAGCGGCTTTGAAGGGCTGCGCCGTGTCGAAGAGGCTGACTTGAAAAGTGTCGATCCGGTTCTCAAAGAATTGAAACGCTTGTTGGATGCGATGCCTCCTTGAGGGTTGTTGCGAGCGCTATTCTTGGGTGTTTCAATAGTTAAAATAAAGGTCGCATGTTAGTATGAATACGCGTTTAGTTCGCCGACAAAATAGAATAACAACTCATCTCGGAGCGCTGCGTTTGTTTAGCTTTTCTCGCTTTAAATCCCTGCGTGCAAAACTCATTTTTGCCAGCGTTTTGGTTGAAATTATCATGCTTACCTTGCTGGTGGGCAATAGTCTGCGCCTGACAGACGATAGTCTTCTGGCGCAAGCCAAACTCAAAGACGAAGACCTCAAACCCCTGTTCAATGCCTCACTGATAAGCCCGATGGTGCAGCGGGATTACGCCACCTTGAACGAAATCCTTCAGGAAATTCGCTCTGATAAAGGCGTGGCTTATTTGGTGCTAGTGGATAAACAGAACAAGGTCGTGGCGTCCGCCGGCTGGGATAAAAATCGTCCCTTACCTGAGCCGGATCACAATGTTGAGTCTGCGGCAAAAGTCGGCGCGCGCTTGTTTCAAACCAAAATTCAGATCGGATACGCGAACAAACAATACGGCGAACTGCACTATGGTTTGTCGCTGCAAAGTTTAGCGCTATCACGAAAGCAATTGGCGCAACAAAGCCTATTGATTGCGTTGCTTGCCGTCACCCTGACCTTTATCCTGTTGACCTTCATCGGCCTGTGGTTGACGCGCCATCTGGGGATATTGACCCAAGCCAGCCAGCAAGTAGCCGAGGGTGACTTTGATGTCGATCTAGCGGTGAATAGCAATGATGAAGTGGGCGTGCTCACGCAATCGTTTAATCGCATGTCACAAGCGGTACGTCAGCGCATGGAAGCGGTGGCCAAAAGCGAAGCCAAGTTTCATGCGATAGCGGACTACACCTATGGTTGGGAGAACTGGATCGACCCCCGGGGTAAGCTGGTTTGGGTGAACCCATCGGTCGAACGCATGACTGGTTATAGCGTCGCAGAATGCATGTCGATGGAAGGCTTTCCCGTGGTGTTGGCTGTGCCGGAAGAGCGGAATCAGGTACTCAAGGCATTCGAGAACGCTGTGCGCGGAGGGGTGGGCGAGGGTCAGGAATTTCGTTTGCGGCGCAAGGATGGAGATGTCCTTTGGATGTCTGTTTCTTGGCAGCCAATTTATGGCCAGAACCAAGAGTTTCTGGGCAATCGTAGCAGCTTGCGTGATATCACCGAGTTGAAACAATCCGAGTTCGTGCTGCAAGAAGCCATCGAAGAGCTGCGCCAATCAGAAGACATACAGCGCCGCTTATGGGAGCAAGCCCAGCAAGAGCAGGCGCGCATGAGCTCGCTGCTGTCTGCCATGAATATCGGCATTCTGTTTGAAGATGCCGATAACCGTGTGATTTATGTCAACCCGGCATTCCGCCGTGTTTGGCTGATCCGAGACAATATCGAAATGGCGGGCAGGCTGACCATCGAAGTGCTCGGTTTCTCCGCCAATGTTCTGTCACGCCCGGACCATTTTTCCAAGCATATTTTATTTGTGCTGGATACGCACGAGGTGTCGGACACCTTCGAAATCATCATGGCGGATGGCCGCGTGGTGACCCAACTTTCCTACCCGGTGCGCGATAAAGAAGGGCGCTTTATTGGCCGCCTGTGGGTGTACGAAGATATCACGCGCGAGCGCCAAACAGCGGAGCAGTTGATCTATCTGG
>JAYVBU010000105.1:0-8225 GCA_043750335.1 Betaproteobacteria bacterium
CAGTGCTGGAAAGTATCGTGGGCGAAGTGCTGTCCAATCCGGGTGTCGTCTATGCGCGCATTTTGTCAAAACAGGGTGTACTGGCGGAAGGCGGCGACAAGCGCTTGTTGGTACGGCCTTTTGTCGCAGATACCAACCTGGCTTCTACGGATAATGATGGCGTGTACGATGCTTTTGCCGAGATCAGAGTGGCAAACGAGCAGTATGGTCGAGTCGAAATGGGCTTTTCCACAACAGCGATTCAACAACTCATCAGCGCAACGCGCGTACAAGCTTTAACGCTTGCGGGTGTAAATTTATTGCTGGTCGGTTTGTTTTCTTTAGCGCTGGGGTTTTATCTGACGCGCGGTTTGAATGCGCTCCAGCAAGGTGTGCAGCATATCGCCCTAGGCCAACTTGGGCATCGCATACAAGTCCATGGTACGGATGAGTTAGCGCAGACCGCGCTGGCGTTTAACGACATGTCCGCCAAGCTACAGCGGATGGATGAGGAGCGCGCGCGCAAGGAGGAGCTTATCCGCATTCTCAACACCGATTTAGAGCACCGTGTGTTGGAGCGCACGACGCAATTACAAGATGTGAATAAGCAGCTCGAGCACCAAGCCTTACATGATGGTTTGACCCGATTACCCAATCGCACCTTGTTTCACGACCGCTTAATGGGCGTTTTGCTGGCTGCGCGCAGAAATAATAAAGCGTTTGCCCTGATCGGCCTCGATTTGGACATGTTTAAAGAAATCAACGATACCTATGGTCACCATGCAGGTGATTTAGTGTTGCAGCATGTTGCGGCGGCGAGCCTGGAAGTGCTGCGCGAATCCGATACTGTGGCGCGCATGGGGGGAGATGAATTTTATATTCTATTACCGGAGGCACACGATGTCGCGAGCGCGGTCAATGTAGCGGAGCGGGTGCTAGCGGCGATCCAAAAGCCGCTACGCTTGGGCGATAAAAATGTGGAAGTGGGCGCAAGTCTAGGTATTGCACTCTATCCTGAGCACGGCGAAACCGAAGATGATTTGATCGCACACAGCGATGCGGCCATGTATGAGGCCAAGCGTGGCAAGCACGGCGTGGTGGTGTACAAACCCGAGATGGGCGAAGGTAAAAATGAAGCCGTCGTGTTGAAAGGTGAGTTGCGGCACGCGTTAACCAACGGGGAACTGGTACTGCACTTCCAACCCAAAATTGATTTCAAAGCGCAGAAAATAAATGGCGTGGAGGCGTTGGTACGCTGGCAGCACCCACGCTTGGGGCTGCTGTATCCAGATAAGTTCATCACCTTGGCCGAAAACTCAGGCCAGATTAAGCCGCTGACCATCGAAGTGTTGAAGCTGGCTTTGCAACAGATTCGCACTTGGCGCGTACAGGGTATGGAGTTCCCGGTGGCAGTCAATGTGTCGGTGGTGAATTTGCAAGATCGCGGGTTTCCTGAAATCGTCGCGGCGATGATTACGGAATACGAAGTGCCCAGCCGTCTGCTGGAAATGGAAGTCACCGAGACGGCGATCATGCACGAGCCCCTGTGTGCGATCGACAATATTCGTAAATTGGATAGCCTTGGTGTGCAAATTTCGATAGATGATTTTGGCACCGGTTATTCGTCCATGGCTTACCTACAAAAATTGTTGGTAGCCAAAATCAAAATTGATAAATCTTTTGTGATGGATATGGATAAGGGCGAGAAAGACGATGTGATTGTGCGCTCGACCATTGATCTAGCGCACAACCTGGGTCTCAAAGCCGTGGCAGAAGGCGTCGAGAGCGAAGCGGTATGGGACCGGCTCAGGGCCATGGGGTGTGATTCCGCTCAAGGGTATTACATGAGCAAACCACTCGCGCCTGATAAATTTATAGAGTGGTTAAAAAGCTCGGCTTGGGCACTGCCGAATATTGAAAAAACCGTACACGAAGCATGAAAAATACGCGCCCAACACGTTTCAAGTGCGTACTGTTTTTGTGCTGTTTGACGGCTGCACACATGGTGCGCGCGGCCGAGCCCGTTACGCTCAGCTTTGGCGTGACGCCGCAGCAATCACCGGCAGAGCTGGGCAAACAGTGGGTTCCTATATTCCAATACTTGAGCAAGCGCACCGGCTATCGGATTCAATTTAAAACATCGAAAGCGCTGCCCGAATTTCGCAAAGATGCGGAGGCGGGTGAGTTTGATTTTATTTATATCAATCCGCATTTTTTTACCAAGGCGCAAAAGGCGGCGGGTTACCGCATCATGGCAAAAGATGGCGGGACGCCCTTGGTAGGCATCATCGTTGCGCGGGCCGATGGCCCGCAGCAACTCGCAGCGCTGCAAGGCGCAAAAATTGCCACGCACAACGTATCGGCTTTCATGACCATGTATGTGCGCTATGGCTACTTGCAAGAACAGGGTATTCAAATCGATCCGGTCGGCGTAGGCAGTCTGGACTCTGTTTATCTCACCGTGGATAAGGGTTTATATCCCGCCGGTATCAGTATTCAGCGCGCTTACGGTTTGCTCGACCCCGCCATGCAGGCGCGATTCAAAATACTGTGGAAATCTGATCCGCTGCCCCCGTTTGCTTATGGGGCACACCCGCGCGTACCGCGCAAAGTATTCGAGTCGGTACGCGGTGCGTTGCTCGACATGCATAACAACTCTGAGGGGCGCGCCTTATTGGCGACCTTGAATATCAAAACCATCGAAGCGGCGCAGGATGCGGATTTTGATAGTGTGCGAAAATTAAAACTGGAGTGATAGACGGGCTGCGTTTAAATCGCCGCCGCGCCGCCGCGCAAATGTTGGTTCGCGGCTAAATAGGCGCCGAGCCAGCCGAGCAAGCCGGATAAGGCCAGCACCAAAAGGCCGGTACGAAATGCGAGACCTTCCAGCAAAAAATTCATTCCATATAAAGCAGCGATTTCCGCCACGCGAAAATTGATAAGCGCAAAGGCGCCCGCCACAATCAACCAAGCGGTGAGCCCGCCCAACAAGCCCTGTAGCGTACCTAAATATAGGTAAGGGCGACGGATAAAGGCATCGGTCGCGCCCAGCAGGCGGCTGACTTCTATCTCGTCCCGCTGGGCGAGCACTTGCAAGCGGATGGTGTTGAAACTAACCGCCGCTAAGGCGAAGCCGAGCAAGATACCCAAGAGCCAGACGCCGTCTTGGCCCAGGCGTAAAAACGCATTCAGGCGGCGTGCCCAATCCGAATCCAGTTTGGCCGTTTGTACGCCACCCCAGGTTTGCATCTCCAGACGCATTTTTTCCAACGCGTCCGGATCGGCTTGTTTGGCGACAACGACGAATGCGTCGGGGAGCGGGTTCTTGCCCAGTACGCCGGTATCGGTGATCCCCATATTTTTTGAGAGCGTCTTCAAGGCCGCATCGCGTGGCACAAAGCGGTATTCATTTACGCCCGTGTGCGTATCGAGCTTGGATTCGATTTCGCGTTGCGTGGCGCTGCCCGCGCTTTCTTTTAAGAATAAGCTGATCTCGGGCTGGCCCTGCGTATTCGCCGCGACCCGGCTCATATTTTCTACCATCAGAGACAGCCCCACAGGCAAACTGAGTGCGATGCCGATCACCGCCAAGGTTAATAAAGTCGCAAGTGGCGTAGCCAGCATGCGCTGGACAGTGAGCGAGAGGGCGGCACGGTGTTGGGCGAGTAGGCTTCTCATGCACAAACCTTTGTAACCACGGATGCACACGGATAAACACGGATAAAACCCCACAGGATGTTTTGGTTTTTCATCTGTGTTTATCCGTGTGCATCCGTGGCCAAGTCTTTTTGAATCGATGCTTGCAATACCCCGCCCCTTAAATGCAACTCGCGCGACTTGATGTGCTGCGCCATGTGCGGCTGATGCGTAGCGAGCACGATGGTGACGCCGACTTGGTTGAAGGCGGAAAACATCGTCATCAATTGCGCCGCGTAATCGGCATCGAGATTGCCGGTGGGTTCGTCTGCGATCAAAATCGCCGGTCGGTTGACGATGGCGCGCGCGATGGCCAAGCGCTGCTGTTCACCCCCTGAGAGCGTGATCGGCATGGCTTTTTCGCGTGGCAGCAACTCCACTTTATCGAGTGCGGCGCGCACCCGTTTCGCCGCTTCACGGTGCGGCATGCCGATAATGGACAGCGGCAGCATCACGTTATCGAATACCGTACGATCAAACAACAAGCGGCCTTCTTGAAATACCATGCCGATATTGCGGCGCAGATACGGCACCGCGCCCCGTGTGAGCTTGCCCACATTCTGCCCATGCACCAGCACACTCCCTTGGGTTGGGCGCTCGATGGCCGCGATGAGTTTCAGTAGTGTGGTCTTGCCCGCACCCGACGGACCCGTCAAAACCACCAATTCGCCAGTCTCGATGGTGAAGGAGAGCGCCTTCAGCGCCTCAGTGCCGCCGCGATACCGTTTGGTGACTTGGCTGAAGGTAATCATTTAGGTGAAGAGCGAATCGACATATTCGCGTACGTCGAAGCGGTGTAAATCATGTTGTGTTTCCCCGACGCCAATAAAGCGCACCGGTATCGGGCGTACTTTGGCGATGGCAGCGATTACGCCCCCTTTGGCCGTGCCATCTAGTTTGGTGACGGTGAGCCCGGTGAGTCCTAGCGCATCGTCAAAGGCTTTGACTTGCATCACCGCATTTTGGCCAGTGTTGGCATCCAGCACCAGCATCACTTCGTGCGGTGCGCCGGGGTCGGTTTTGCTAATGACGCGTTTTACTTTTTTAATTTCTTCCATCAAGTGCATTTGCGTCGGCAGTCGGCCCGCCGTATCGGCGAGCACGATATCAATGCCACGCGCTCGCGCCGCATTCACGGCATCAAAAATCACGGCTGCCGAGTCGCCGGATGCTTGACTAATCACCGAGACGTTATTGCGTTCGCCCCAGGCCATGAGCTGCTCGCGCGCAGCGGCGCGGAAGGTGTCGCCCGCCGCGAGTAGTACGGATTTTCCTTGCGCCTGAAAATGTTGTGCGAGTTTGCCGATGGTTGTGGTCTTGCCTGCTCCGTTGACGCCCACCATCATGATGACGAAAGGCGTGTGGGTCGTGGTGTCGAGGGGGCGGTCGAGTGGGGTGAGTAGATCGACGAGCGCTTGCTTCAATGCATCTTTGAGTTGGGCAGAATCGCTGAGCTTGTCGCGCTTAACCTTGGCGCGCAGTGTATCGAGCAAGGACTGGGTGGCCGCAACCCCCATATCGGCGGTGAGCAAGATGGTTTCGAGTTCCTCGTATAGCGCGTCGTCAATTTTTGCGTGACCGGCAAATAGCTCGGTGACCGGGGTGTTGAGCACGTCGCGGGTCTTGGTCAGGCCACGTTTTAGGCGCTCTGCCCAGGATGGTTCGGGTGCAACGGCGGTCTGGGCCGGGATTTCTGCTGCGGGAGGGGATTTGAAGAAACTAAACATTAGGAGTGTGAGTCAGATTCGAACGTATAATTTTATCCGCAATCCTTACCTGAGGCGATGAAATGGCTAATAAGTTATTGAGATATTTGTGTGTGCTTGGATTAAGCCTGCCGCTGGCCGCGTATGGCGCAGCCGACGCAAAAGAGAAAATTTTGTCCAACGGGCTGAAAATCATCGTAAAAGAAGACCACCGCGCGCCAGTGGTCGTGTCCCAGGTCTGGTACAAGGCCGGCAGCATGGACGAGCACAACGGCACCAGCGGCGTGGCACATGTGCTGGAGCACATGATGTTCAAGGGTACGCAAGCCGTGCCCTCGGGGGAATTTTCCCGGCGTATCGCCGCAGCAGGCGGACGAGAAAATGCGTTTACCAATCAGGATCACACAGCGTATTTTCAAACGCTGGAAAAATCCAAACTCGAGTTGGCGCTAAAGTTAGAAGCGGATCGCATGCACAACTTAGTGTTGTCGGATGCCGAATTCATCAAGGAAATCGAAGTCGTACGCAATGAACGCCGCTGGCGCACCGACGACCAGCCGCATGGGTTGGTGTATGAGCAGTTCATGGCTGCCGCGTTTAATGCCCATCCCTATCGTTGGCCGGTTATTGGTTGGATGAACGATCTAGAGCAAATGACGACCCAGGATGCGCGTGATTGGTATCAGCGCTGGTATGCGCCGAACAACGCCGTGCTGGTCGTGGTGGGCGATGTGACAGCCGAACAGGTGTTTGCTTTAGCGCAAAAATATTTTGGACCGTTGAAGGCGAAGCCCTTGCCGCTACGCAAACCGCAAGCAGAGCCCGCACAGGAAGGCACACGTCGGCTGACGGTTAAAGCCCCGGCGAAACTGCCCTATTTGCTTATGGGCTGGAAAGCGCCTGTGTTGCGCGACGCAAACAAAGACAGTGAGCCCTATGCGCTGGAAATGCTAGCCGGGGTGCTCTCTGCTAATGCCGCCGCGCGCTTGCCGCAATCATTGGTGCGCGATACGCGTATTGCACAAGACGTGGACGCAGGCTACGACGACGTGCAGCGCGGGCCGGGCGTCTTCATGATCGACGCTACGCCGAGCGAAGGTAAAACGGTGATGGAGTTGGAGGCGGCGATCCGCGCCGAACTAGAAAAGATCAAGCGTGACGGCGTGACCGAAGAAGAATTAAATCGCGTCAAAGCGCAAGTCATCGCGTCGAAAGTCTATCAGCGCGACTCGGTATTTTATCAAGGCATGCAAATCGGTGAAATGGAAACCGCAGGTTTGGGCTATCGCAATATTGCGATTCGACTGGAGAAACTGAAAGCCGTAACGACTGCTGCGGTTCAGGCCGCAGCAAAACAATATTTGGTGGACGATCAACTCACCGTTGCGGTGCTCGATCCGCAGCCGCTTGAAGGCAAAAAACCAGTAGCGCCGCCAAAGGGTTTGCATCATGGAAAATAAGGCATCGGAAAAAAATAGGGGAGTGCAAGATATGCTGAAAAAGCGAAATCATTTTTTGGGTAGGCTGTTGCTGTGCCTGCTGGCATTTAGCATCGTCCCCGCACATGCCGGTGTAAAAATACAAAGCTGGAAAGCGAAGAGCGGGGCGAAAGTTCTGTTTGTGGAAAATCACGATCTACCCATGCTGGATGTTGCGGTACATTTCGATGCGGGTAGTCGGCGCGATATACCCAAGCGCCTGGGGCGCGCGAGCTTGACGGCGTCGTTGATGCAACTTGGTGCAGGGGGCTTGAGCGAAGAGGTGATCGCTAAACGCTTAGCCGATGTCGGCGCGCAAATGGGCGCGAGTTTTGAACCGGATCGGGCTGGTTATAGTTTGCGTACCCTATCGTCAGCGCGTGAGCGCGAGCAAGCCGTGCAAATACTGGCTGCGGTGCTCACCGCGCCAGATTTTCCCGATGCCGTGGTGCAACGCGAAAAAGCGCGCGTGATCGCAGCCTTGCAGGAAGAAGCTACCCAACCCGCTAGCATCGCCAGCAAAGCTTTTTCCAAAGCGATTTACGGCGCGCATCCTTACGGCCTGCCCCCAGATGGCGAAGTTGAAACTATCGCAAAACTGACGCGCGAAGACTTGCTGAATTTTTACACCTTACGCTACGCCGCCGCGAGCGCGGTGGTGGCCATCATGGGCGATGTCACGCGGGCGGATGCAGAAGCCATTGCCGAACGCTTGACGACGGGTTTGCAAGCCGATGTGGCATGCGAAGATTTACCTGCCGTCCTGCCCTTGGCGAAAGCCTTTGCTGAGCGTATCGACCACCCCGCAAGCCAAGCGCATATCCTGATTGGCGCGCCGGGCATTAAGCGCGGCGACGCAGATTATTTCGCGCTGTATTTAGGTAATTATGTTTTAGGCGGCGGCGGTTTCGATTCACGCATCCTCAAAGAGATACGCCAGAAACGTGGCCTAGCCTACAGCGCACACAGCTATTTCGCACCGATGAAACAGGAAGGCCCATTTGAAATCGGTATGCAGACGAAGAAGCAAGATGCAGATACTGCTTTGAAAGTCGCACAAGAAACCCTGGTGCGATTTATCCAGGAAGGCCCGAGCGCTACGGAACTAAAACAAGCCAAAAATAATATTATTTTGGGCTTTCCCCTGCGTATCGACAGCAATGCCGAGATACTCAATTATCTGGGCGTGATCGGCTTCTATGACTTGCCGCTGACCTACCTTGATGACTTTCCCGGCAAGATCAAGCAAGTGACCGCGCGCGAGATTCAAGATGCGTTCAAGCGCCGGGTGAACCCCGACAAGCTGGTGACCGTGATCGTCGGCGCGCCGGAGATCAAGCCTTAGATTTTGTACCGCCGAAGTGCG
>JAYVBU010000106.1:0-8216 GCA_043750335.1 Betaproteobacteria bacterium
CTTATGACGCTGCGCGTTATGCCGCACCGTGGTTCCATCTGGCGACCGGCGGCGCGCTGCTCGGCGCATTTTTTATCGCCACCGACCCCGTCACTGGGGCCACGACCCCGAAGGGCAAACTGATTTTCGGCGCTGCGATTGGCGCGCTGATCTACCTGATTCGCACCTGGGGGGGCTATCCGGATGGGGTTGCTTTCGCGGTACTGATCTTGAATATGTGCGTACCATTAATCGACGCCTATACCCAACCGCGCGTATTCGGACACAGCAAGGATCAAGACAAACCATGACTACGCCCGCCAAGAACGCCATGCGCTCCGCGCTGACCTTACTTGTTTTTACCGTACTCGGTACGGGGCTGCTGGCTTACACCTTTGAGATCACAAAAGACAATATCGCTCAGAGTGAAGAAACCGCAAAATTAGCCTTAATCAGTCAAGCCTTGCCGAATTCGCTCTTTGATAACGCCATCGTAAACGATGTCACGCTACTCCCCCCCACCCCGGAGCTCGGCACCAACAGCCCCACCGCCGCCTACCGCGCACGGCTGCATGGCGCGCCCGCAGCCGTGGTGCTGGAAGCCGTTGCGCCGGATGGTTATAGCGGTAAAATTTCCCTCTTGATCGCCATTCAGGCCAATGGCGAACTTGCCGGTGTACGCGTAATCTCACACAAAGAGACACCGGGCCTGGGCGACTATATTGACGCCGCCAAGAGCGCGTGGATCAAGCAATTCGATCATGCCTCGCTCGTGCAGCCGGAAGACCGCGCCTGGAAAGTTAAAAAAGACGGTGGCCATTTCGATTACATGACTGGCGCTACGATCACCCCGCGCGCAGTGGTAAAAGCAGTGAATAAAGCCCTGCATTATTATGCACAACACGGCGCGGAAATTTTTTCACGCCCGGTACTTGCAAAGGAAAAATCATGAGCCAAGCATCGTATCGCGAGATTGTCGAAAACGGCGTCTGGAAACAAAACACCGGCGTGGTGCAATTACTTGGCTTGTGCCCGCTGCTCGCCATCAGCACCTCGGTGGTGAACGCCTTTAGCTTAGGGTTCGCCACGGCGCTGGTCATGGCCGCTAGCAACGGCGCTATCGCCTTGATTCGCAACTTGGTGCCAAAAGAAATCCGCATCGCGGTATTCATACTCATCATCGCAGCACTGGTCACCGCCATTCAAATGGCGATGAATGCGTTTATCCATCCTTTGTATCTGGTGTTGGGCATATTCATTCCGCTCATCACCACTAACTGTATTGTGTTGGCGCGCACCGAGGCATTCGCATCCAAAAATCGCTTCATGCCCTCCGTCGTGGATGGCTTCATGATGGGCGTCGGCCTGACCTTGGTGTTGGTTATCTTGGGCGCCATGCGCGAGTTAGTCGGCAAGGGCACGCTGTTTTCCGGCATCGACCTGATCTTCGGCGAAGCGGCCAAAGCCTGGGTATGGCATGCGCTGCCGGACTACAAAGGCTTTTTGTTAGCCATCCTGCCGCCGGGGGCGTTTTTCGCTCTGGGTTTATTGATTGCTGGGAAAAATTGGCTCGATAGCCGCGCGGTGAAACACCAAGCTATATCGCTCGTGCCGTCCAGTAACCAAGCTTAAACTTTCACCCCTTTTATCCACGGATGCATCCGTAGTTCCAAAAGTTCTATTTTTCCCCAAGATAACTTCATGAACCCCGCCAAGCGCTACGAAATTTTCTCGCGTCTGCGCGACCTCAACCCCCACCCCACGACCGAACTCGAATACACATCGCCATTTGAATTATTGATCGCGGTGATTCTCTCCGCCCAAGCTACGGACAAGGGCGTGAATCTCGCTACACGCAAACTATTTTCCAAAGCCAACACCCCCGCCGCTATCTACCAATTGGGCATTGACGGCCTAGAACGATATATCCAAACGATTGGCCTGTATCACAGCAAGGCCCGCCATATCATCGCCACCTGCAAAACCTTGACCGACGAATACAGCGGCGCAGTGCCGCGCTCGCGCGAAGCCTTGGAGAGTTTGCCCGGCGTAGGGCGCAAGACGGCGAATGTGATACTGAATACCGCCTTCGGCGAGCCGACCATCGCCGTCGATACGCATATCTTTCGCGTATCCAACAGAACCAGCCTCGCGCCTGGAAAAACCGTGCAAGAAGTAGAGCGTAAACTGCTAAAATTTGTGGCCGATGAATTCAAGCTTGACGCACATCACTGGCTGATTCTGCATGGGCGCTATGTGTGCCGTGCGCGCAAGCCAAATTGCCCGGAATGCATGATTCGGGATTTGTGTGAATATCGGGACAAAACTAAATAGACAGGATTAAAACCAAACGAATTTCAGCTTCACGCTCTATCCTGTTAATCCTGAATAATCCTGTCAATCCTGTCCATTGCCTTTATACATATACCATGCCCATTGCCACCGTACTCGCGCGCGGACTGCGCCCCACTGAAGACATTGCCCATCAAGCGGTGGCTGCGGCTATGGAACGCGCGCAACTCACGCACGCCAACAGTGTGCTGCTGTTTCTCACGCCAGAATTTGCGCGCGACCCGCTACCCGCCTTGCGCGCCGCATCTAAAGCCGCGAATTGCATGCAAATCATCGGCTGTTCTGCCGCTGGTATTTTCACTGACGAAGATTGGGTGCTGGATAGCCCCGCAGCAGCGGCCATGGTATTTGGTGGCGGCGTAGCGCTTGCTCCGGCACACGATATCGCGCCTGATACGCTCGTGTTTTCTCTCGCCGCGCCCAATGCCTTAAACAGCGCCTGGATCAAGACGCCAGGGCAACGCTTCGGCGGCATATCGGGCGACGCAAGCGGCCAAGGCCCATTCAAGGTATGGAGCGGCGCAAAAGTTTCTACCCAAGGGCACTGCGAAACGACAATACAAGGCGCGCATGGCTTGGTCGGCGTGTCGCAGGGTATCCGCGCCCTCTCTGCGCCGCTTGAGATCACCCAAGTCAGCGGTTATGACGTGATCTCACTCACTTCGCAACCCGCACTCAATATTCTCGCGCGCGAGTTGCCGCTCGAAGTGCGCGAGCAGGAACACCTCCCCCTGCATCTGATTATGGCGGGCGTTATTTTCGGCGAGCCGGAGCACGCCATCACCGAAGGCCGCTACCGCTTAACGCCGATCATCTCCACCAATGCCGATGATCGCTCGGTCACGCTCTCAACCCGGCTCGTGCCGGGCGAGCGATTATTTTGGGCGCTGCGCCAACCGCTTGCTGCCGAACGTGACATGCGCCTCACACTGGATCGCATGAGCCACACCCTGCAGGAGACGCCTGACTTCGGCCTGTTTTTTCCCTGCATGGGACGCGGCCCGTATTTCTACGGCGGCATTGATCGCGATTTGGATTTAGTCAAGGCGCGCTATCCCGGCATGCCCCTGATCGGTTTCTACGGCAACGGCGAAATCGGCCCGCTCAACGGCGAGAACGAGATATTCCAATACTCCGCCGTTTTAGGTTTATTCAAAACCGATGTTTAGCCCCAGCCGCGAAGATGCCCGTCGGGGCTTTTTTGAAGTCTGGCGCAAATACCAAGCCCATGCGCCGGTGGCAGACATGGAAGCCATGCTGCTGGAAGTGATCTTGCAGCATCCCGAATACCACGCGCTGCTTGCAAAGCCCGATCACTATCAAGACCGTGACTTCGCACCTGAACACGGCGAGACCAACCCCTTCTTGCACATGAGTTTGCATCTCGCCATCAACGAGCAACTCTCCATCGACCAGCCGCCAGGCATCAAGCAACGCTATCAAACCCTGCTCGCACAACACGGCGAAGCGCATGCCGCACAACACGACATCATGGAATGTCTGGCCGAAATAATCTGGCGCGCGCAGCGCGAACAGATGCCATTCGATGCGGCCGTGTATTTGAAATGTATAGCGGAGCAGGCCCGTAAGACATAGTGCGCCGCACTTTGCCGCTGCTTACTGCGGCCCAAGCACCCGCAGCAAATCGTCCACTGTGGTCAAACCCTCGTTCACTTTAGCAATGCCGTCTTCAATCAAGGGCGACGCCCCAAGCGCACGTGCCTTGCGCGTCACTTCGATAATAGGCGCGCTGCTAGCAATCAGGTTGCGTAACTCATCATCCAACGTCAGCACTTCATACACGCCCAGCCGACCGCGATAGCCGGTTTTATTGCATTGTTCGCAGCCGCGCCCTTTGAATGCCGTCACTATCTTCGCGCCATAGCTTCCGAGTTTATCCATTAGCTCGGTCGGCGGGCTATATGGCTCGCGACAATGCGGGCAGATTTTTCGCAGCAGCCGCTGCGCGATAATACCTTCCAGCGCGGTAGCCACCACATAAGGCTTGAGCCCCAAGTCGAACAGGCGCGATAAGGTCGCCAACGCCGAATTAGTGTGCAAGGTGGAATACACCAAGTGCCCGGTAAGCGCCGCATGAAACGCCACTTCAGCCGTTTCTAAATCACGAATTTCACCCAACAGCACGACATCTGGGTCTTGGCGCAGAATGGAGCGCAGCACGATGGGAAAGGTCAGACCGATTTTTTCTTTAATCAGCACTTGCCCCGCCATGTCCATGTAGTACTCCACCGGGTCTTCGATTGTGACGTAGTTTTTTTCCGGCGTCGCATTGTGTTGGAGCAGCGCGTACAGCGTGGTGGTCTTGCCGCTGCCGGTCGGCCCAGTGGCGAGAATAATGCCTTGCGGCTTATCGACCAAGCGCAACACGCGGCCCTGATCGCGGGGCGAAAATCCGAGTGAGGTCAGATTCACGATAGCCGAATTACGGTCGAGAATACGCATCACCACTTTTTCACCATTGATGGTGGGCAAGGTCGAGATACGCAAATCCACAATACGCAGCGGCGTTTTGACCGATATGCGGCCATCTTGAGGTCGCCGTCGCTCAGAAATATCCAACTCAGCCATCACCTTCAAGCGCGACACGAACGATTGATACAGGTGATGCGGAATATGAATTTTGTCTGACAACACGCCATCAATGCGGTAGCGCACCACGATGCTCTTAGTGCGCGGCTGCACATGAATATCGCTCGCACCCAGGCGGATCGCTTCCAGTATCACTGCATTTACCAGACGGATCGCGGGCGGCTCGTCGGTGCCTTGCAGGAGCTGCTCCAGCGATGCATCATCGTCATCGTCGATGACGACTTCGATGCCCTCATACGGATCAGGGCCCCCGACAATCGATTCCAGGTCTTTGAAATCAACCTCGGTACTTTCTCCATACAGCTCGACAATTTTGGCCTTGATTGCCGCCACATCGGCCATCGCCGTGCGTACATCGAGCCCGGAAATAAAACGCAGGTCTTCCAGCAGCCCGACGTCCATCGGGTCAGCCACCGCCAGCAAAAGCCGCCTGCCTTCCAATTTAAGCGGCACGACCCACTGCTTCTCGCACAAGCTGCGCGGGATCAGCTCGCACGCCGACCGGTCCGCCTGAAATTCGGTGAGCGCGACTTCTTCCACCAGTAAATCTTTGCGTAACACTTCACGCAGCCGGCTTTCGGACACCCAGTCGCGATCCAAGATCAGCCGCAGCACCGGCACTTTATGCGTCTGCTGCAAGCGGTACAGCTCTTGCACTTGCTGGCTGTTAAGTAGCCCTTTTTTATTGAGCATGATCGCCAACTGGCTGCGGTTATTGATTGTCAGCCGCGACAAGGCATCGAGCTCTTTCGATTTTGTACGGTTGTCTTGCTGCAACGCTTTATTTTTTTGCTTCAAATCGTATTGTTCGAGCGCTAAGGCCACGGTGACCCGCAGATCATCATCGTTCCACGGCTTGAGAATGAATTTATAAACCGCGCCCTCGTTAACCGCAGCCATCACCGCGCCTGTGTCGGCATGCCCTGTGAGCATGATGCGGATCATATCCGGTTGCATCGCCTTAGCTTGGCGCAGCAGATCGGCGCCATTCATCACCGGCATCATGTAATCCGAAATCATGACTTGATATGTGCCGCGCGAAAGCAGATCGACCGCTTCCTGACCGTTACTTGCGATCTGGATATCGTAATTTTCTTGGCGGAATACGCGTTGCAGTGCATTGAGCACATTGACCTCGTCGTCCACCAATAGCATGCGATAGGTCGTGGCGCGCACCTGGGTGTCGTCGGCATCAGTACCCGTAAATAGAGAAGCGTATCGTGACATGGTGTGCGGCTAGGCCGCGTGTCCTTTTGCTCGGTTTATTTAGCCCTTATCGGCAGCGTAATAGTAAAAACTGTGCCTCGCCCAAGCGCACTCGCGACAGCAAGCTTGCCGCCATGCGCGACGACAATATCCCGCGCCACGGTGAGCCCCAAGCCCTTGCCCTGACCGACGACACGCGTGGTAAAAAATGGATCAAAAATACAGGACAGCACTTCCGGCGTCATACCGCGCCCGGTATCGCTGATAGTGATGCGTAGGGTTGCGCCATCGGCGCTACTCGCGATGTCGATGCGCCCTGGCCGCTCCATCGCCTGCGCGGCATTCAACAGCAGGTTAAGAAAGGCCTGATTTAATCGCCCTGGGCAACAGCGGGTGAACGGCAATTTTCCCAGCGCCAACACGACCTCAGCCTGCTTGCTGATTTGCGCCGACGCGATGTTGCACACCGTTCGAATACAAGCATTGATGTCCGCCAGTTGTTCTTCAGTCTGATCGACTTGGGAAAAATCCTTGAGATCAGCCACGATGTGCGCCACCCGATCTGCCCCGGTGACACTCTCTTGCAACAAGTTGGAAAAATCCTCCAACACAAAACTCAGCTTCTCCTGCCGCCAATACGCTGCCACGTCGGCGTTGCCGCTCGCCTCAGCCCATTGTGCGAGCCGCCCCAGCTTCTCAATATAACTTTGTGCCGTAGATAAATTGCTACGCACAAAACTCAAGGGATTATTGATTTCATGCGCCATCCCCGCTGCCAGTTGGCCCACTGAGGCCATTTTTTCCGCCTGGAATAGCTGACGCTGCGCCACTTCGATCAGCTTGACCTGCTCTGCTACACGCAGCTCTAAATTTTCTGCTAGCGACTTGTAGCGCGCTTCTGAAGCCGACAACTCAGCATGCTTGGCTTGCAGCGTCGCGTAATCCTCATGCACCACATGCAGATGCAATTGCGCAGCCATGCAATAGCGCGCATTGGCTCGGAGCAGCATTTCCAGCAGCCGGGCGGCCGCCTCCACGCGTGGCCGGTCAGCGCTGTCTGCCTCAAAAAAGCCCATCGGCTCGATCTCATAGCGCACTTCAACCCGACTCTCGCCCACTACGCCGGGCTGCGTCTCAAAGCAGGGTGCGCCCGCTTTCGATACCAAGCACACCTCGCCTCCCACAAGACATTTGAGCTGCGCGGCGAGGGCGGTTAAATTCAGCCCACCCAGCAATTCCGCCAAGGTGAATTCTCGATCAAAGCGTTGTTCGATATCCGCCATAGCCTAGGATGACGACGCCGGTAATTGCATGAAGGCGGCCTGATCCAGGCCGTGCCTACTATTTAAATCGCAGTTGCGATCTGCCGCTGGATAGAGTTGTTGCAACAAAAGGCGGAAAGTTTCACGCACACCGTTGCCGCTCAGGGCAGAGGCAAAAGCCAGCGGCCACGGTGTCGCGCCCCAACGCTCGCGCACTTCGTCCTCGCTCACGATGGCCGACAAATCGCGCTTATTAAATTGCACCACTAAAGGCATCGTGTCGAAATCCAGCCCGACTCGACGCGCATTATCTTCAAGATTTTGAAACGACTGCGCATTGTTCTCACCCTGCGAGCGCTGCGAGTCGGCTACAAAAACCACGCCATCTGCGCGCGACAGCACCGCTTTGCGCGTGGCGTCATGCGCGACCTGCCCCGGCACGGTAAAGAGCTTGAATTTAATCAGCCAGCCGGAGGGCGCGCGCAGCCCCAAAGGCAATAAATCGAAAAACAGTGTGCGGTCGTTTTGCGTCTCAAGCGTCATCATCTCCCCCTTCAGGTTCGGGCCGAGCAGATCATGCAAACGCATCAAATTGGTCGTCTTACCGCTCAGCGCCGGGCCGTAATACACCAGCTTCAAGGTGATTTTTTTTTCTTGCTCATCCACTTCGGCCATCGCCGCTCCCGATTCAGGCTATGCACTCACGCCTAATTTTCATCCAGCAAAACTTCTCCGTTCGGCCCCCAATTTACCTTGGTGATGCCGGGATTTTCTTGCTCCAGCCGCCGTAGCTCCAGCTCTTGACGC
>JAYVBU010000107.1:0-8210 GCA_043750335.1 Betaproteobacteria bacterium
AGTAACTCTCTTGATGACCGGTGTAGCGATTCGCGCCTGCAATCGCGATAGATGCCGAGTACACCATCACCAAGCCCAGGGCTAACAAGATCAGCGTCATCCACAGCAAACCCTGGTCGTAGTCAGGCTTGGCGTGTTGGGTTTTCAGTGCGGTAGCGTAGAACATCATGCGGCGCGCCCCTGCTGAAGTTTTTGCACCGCCGCGACAAACACCTGTGCGCGATGCTCGTAGTTGCGGAACATGTCGAAGCTGGCGCAAGCGGGCGACAACAGCACGGCATCGCCTGCCTGCGCTGCATGAAAGGCCACGCTCACTGCTTCTTCCATGGTCTTAGCATGATGCAGAGGCACACCGCAGCCGGTGATAGCTGCTGCAATACGCGCCGCATCGCGGCCAATCAGCACCACCGCACGTGCGTGTTTTGTGCAGGCCGCATGCAGCGGAGAAAAATCTTGCTCTTTGCCTTCGCCGCCCGCGATCAACACCGCTGGCTCGCGCATGCCGTTTAAGGCCGCTACGGTTGCACCCACGTTAGTGCCTTTGGAATCGTCGTAAAAAGTGACGCCCGCAATTTCCGCCACTTTTTGCACACGATGTGGCAGACCTTTGAAAGCGCGCAACGCAGCTAATAGGGGTGGCAGCGGTAAACCAATCGCCTGACACAGCGCAAGCGCTGCCAAGGCATTCGCTGCATTGTGTCGCCCGGCCATCGGGACTTCATTCGTCGGAAGCAAGGGCCGAATTCCATGCACCAGCCAATCTTGGCCTAACTGGTTAACCATTCCCCAATCTGCATCGTTGGCTGGCACATCCAAACCAAAGGTCTCAATCAAGCGCCAGGGCACACCCATCGCATAGCTGCGCGCATCTTCGCGATTCAATATTTGTACGCCTTGCCCTAAAAAAATGCGCGCCTTGGCAGCAGCGTATTCATCCAAACTGCGATAACGATCAAGATGATCTTGTGTCACATTCAACACCGTCGCCGCATCTGCATTGAGCGAACCGGTTGTCTCCAACTGAAAGCTCGATAGCTCCAACACAAAGACATCGGGCATTTCCGCGCCATCCTCGATGGCGCTCAGCGCGTCCAACACCGGCAAGCCGATATTGCCCGCCACAACGGTTTTTAATCCCGCTGCAACACACATCTCGCCGCACAGTGCGGTGACGGTGCTCTTGCCGTTCGAGCCGGTAATCGCGATGATTTTGGATTGGCGGGGTGCTATCGCCCGCGCAAACAACTCGACATCGCCCACCACCGGCACACCGCGCTGCAAGGCACTGGCTAACAACGGCTCCGCCAGCGACACGCCGGGGCTGATGGCGATCAAGTCGATCTCTTTAAAGCAATCTTCTGTAAATCCGCCGGTGATAATTTCGGCTTGTGGTAACTGGCGCTTGAGTCGATCTGCATGGGGTGGGTTCGGGCGGGTATCGGCAGCGCGCACACGCGCACCGTGACGCGTGAGCCATACCGCCATCGACAGCCCCGTATCGCCCAAGCCCAGCACCAATACTTTTTTGCCCATTACGTTCATATATTTTTAAACCCATTTGCCACCGAGGACACGGAGAAACCCATTAGGGGTTTTCCTCTGTGTTCTCTGTGAGCTCTGTGGCAAGGCTTTTTCATCTCAGTTTCAATGTCGATAAACCGACCAACACCAGAATCATGGTGATGATCCAAAACCGCACCACGATTTGGTTCTCTTTCCAGCCTTTCAATTCATAGTGATGGTGGAGTGGCGCCATGCGAAATATTCGCTTACCGGTGAGCTTGAACGAGGCCACTTGTAGCATCACCGACAAAGCCTCTACCACGAACACACCCCCCATGATGAACAGGACGATTTCCTGGCGCACGATTACCGCCACTGCACCGAGTGCGCCGCCCAAAGCCAGTGCGCCGACATCGCCCATAAACACTTCTGCCGGATAGGCGTTAAACCACAAAAAGGCCAAGCCCGCGCCCGAGATCGCCGCGCAGAACACAGCTAACTCGCCCACGCCGGGGATATATGGCAGTTGCAGATATTTTGAGAACACGACATTACCCGTGACATAGGCGAACACAGCGAGCGCACTGGCCACCATCACTGTCGGCATGATCGCCAAACCATCCAGGCCATCCGTCAGATTGACGGCATTGCTGGTTCCCACGATGACGAAATAAGCCAGCACTAGAAAACCGGTTGCCCCCAACGGTATGGCTACCGTTTTAAAGAAAGGCACGATCAACTCTGTCTGTGCGGGTAGTTTGGTCGTGTAGGCGATGAAAGCCATTGCCACCAAGACCACGACCGACTGCCAGAACAGCTTGGCGAGCGCCGATAGGCCTTTGGGATTGCGATCCACGACTTTGCGATAATCATCCACCCAACCCACTGCGCCAAAACCGGCTGTAATCAGCAGCACCACCCACACGTACATGTTTTTTAAATCTGCCCAGAGCAAGGTCGAAATTAAAATCGACACCAGAATCAAGGCCCCGCCCATGGTCGGTGTGCCCGCTTTGATGAGATGCGTCTGCGGGCCATCGTCGCGCACGGATTGGCCAATTTTATAAGCCGTCAGTTTGCGAATCATGGCCGGCCCCACCACAAAAGAAATGGCCAGCGCAGTCAACGACGCCATCACCGCGCGCAGCGTGATGTAATTGAACACATTGAAGGCGCGCACATCGTGGGCGAGCCATTGAAACAACGCTAATAGCATGGCCTCACCCCCCCACCACTTCGAAACTTTTCACCACCCGCTCCATTTCCATGAAACGGGACCCCTTCACCAGCACGGTCACGTTAGACGCGAGGCGATTTTCAACATCGGCGAGCAACTCTTGAATACGTGGGTAGTGCCACGCATTAGCGCCAAACGCCTGGGCAGCATGTACGCTCATCTCGCCCAGACAGAACAGGGCATGCACCCCATGCGCTTTCGCATACACACCGATGTCGGCATGCAACTGCGCGCTCTCGGCACCCAGCTCGCCCATATCGCCCAGCACTAATATTTTTTCACCCGAGGCGTGTGCTAACACGTCAATGCCAGCGCGCACAGAGCCGGGATTCGCGTTATAGGTATCGTCGATCAGCGTCGCGCCGTGCAGCACCGTCTTGCACTGTAAGCGGCCTTTGACTCCCGTAAAATCACTCAAGCCTTTGCTGATTGCCGCAGGGCTAGCACCCACCGCACAGGCGGCCGCACAAGCGGCCAGGGCGTTACGCACGTTATGCGCGCCCAGCACTTGCAAGCGCGTCGTAATCGTTGTTGAGGGCAAGGTGATGTCGAGTTGCGCGCCAGTCGCGAGCAAGGCATAGCGCCCGGTAATATGCGCCGCTTGATCCAGCGCGAATTCAATAATTTCGCGCCCTTGATTCAAGTCACGCCACAGCGGTGCAAAAGCGTCATCCGCATTGATGATCGCGACCCCACCTGCGCGCAAGCCGCCATAGATTTCGCCCTTGGCGCACGCGATATTGTCGAGACTGCCCACCTCGCCGATGTGCGCGGCTTGCGCGTTATTTACCAATGCCACCGTGGGCTCGGCCAGATGGGTAAGGTAATCAATCTCGCCTAAGTGATTCATGCCCATTTCGATTACCGCGTAGCGATGCGTCGCGCGCAGGCGTAATAGCATCTGGGGCATCCCGATATCGTTGTTTAAATTGCCCTGGGTGGCGAGCACGGCAGCGTCATCTTGTGTGTGCGCGCGGAGAATGGACGCCAGCATTTCTTTCACCGTGGTTTTGCCATTGCTGCCGGTTACTGCGATCAGCGGTATATCAAACCGGCGACGCCATAGCGCCGCCAATTGACCCAGGCCGAGCTTGGTGTCCTCTACCACGATCAAAGCGGCGTGTTGATCCAACCCCGCATCCTCAATCTTGAATCTTGCATCCACCATCACTGCTGCCGCGCCACCGGCCAGGGCTTGGCGCACAAAGTCATGCCCGTCAAATCGCTCGCCCCGCAGCGCAATAAACAGCGCGCCACGTTGCAGAGTGCGGGTATCGCTTCCCACCGAAACGAATGTCGCATCCGCGCCGTGTTGCGTCGCGCCGATGGCTTGTGCGGCTACCGACAGAAGCATCATGGCGCGCTCCCCAGGGCGCGCGCGGCGACCTCAATATCAGAAAAAGGTAATTTCACGCCGTTGATTTCCTGGTAAGTTTCATGGCCTTTTCCTGCGATCAGCACCACATCATTAGGGCGCGCTTGGCGAATGGCATGCCCAATCGCAGCCGCGCGATCTTCTAAAACATGAAAATTCGCCCCCATGCCAGCGACGATATCGTCGATGATGAAGCGCGCCTCTTCCGTGCGCGGATTATCACTTGTAACCACGACCTCATCGGCCAAGCGCGAGGCGACATCGCCCATCATCGGACGCTTGCCTTTATCGCGCTGGCCACCGCAGCCGAACACGCAAATCAATTTTGATTCAGACGCTTTGGATTCCCCCACGATTTCACGCAAGGTAATCAGCACTTTTTCCAGCGCATCTGGCGTGTGCGCGTAATCCACCACCACTAGCGGCTTACCCGGCAGGCGAATCTGTTGCATGCGTCCGGGCACGGGTTGCACATGCTGCACACTAATGACCGCCTGCTCGAACCCAACGCCGCTCACCAACAAAGTGCTGAGCACCGCCAGCAGGTTGTGCGCGTTAAAGCGCCCCAACACGCCGCTTTGAATGCGCGCTTCGCCCCAAGGCGAGCTGATATCGAATGCCAAGCCGAGCGGCCCGACATGCAAATTACTGCCGCGCACATCACCGGCTTCAAAACCATAACGGGTGACGGTCACGCCTTTTTTTTCCGCTTGTTGCTGCAATTCACGCGCATACGGGTCATCGCCATTGAGCACCGCGTGACGCAATCCCGGCCACACAAAAAGCTTGGTTTTCGCTGCGGCGTAGCGCGACATATCGCCGTGGTAATCGAGATGCTCGCGCGTTAAATTTGTAAACAACGCCGCTTCGAAGTGCATGCCATTCACCCGACCTTGATCCAAGGCATGCGAGGACACTTCCATCGCCACGCATTTCGCGCCCTCGTTCAGGTAACGCTGCAAGCTCTTTTGCATAACGATGGGATCGGGCGTGGTATTCGGCGAAGGCTCCAAACTCTCTGGAAAACCATTGCCCAAGGTACCGATGATCGCTGCCGGACGTCCGGCTTGGGACAGGGCTTGCGCCAACCAATGCGAGCAGGAAGTTTTACCGTTCGTGCCGGTAATACCGACCACGCACAGCTTGCGCGAGGGTTGACCATAAACCTCCGCCGCGATCACGCCGGTCTTCTGACGCAAATTCGGCACCGAGAAATTCGCCACGCGCCAAGCCGGGTCCCACACAAAGTCGCCGTGTGACTCCCACAGCACGGCATTCGCGCCATTCACGATGGCTTGCGGTATAAAGCCCCGGCCATCTACGCGCTCGCCCGGATACGCCAGGAAAGTGTCGCCTGTTTGCACCTTGCGGCTATCGTTAGTGAGATTCGTCACCTTCACCGGCAAGACATCGAGCAATTTAAAATCAAACTTCATCTGTGAATCGTTGCAGTGGCTCATGTTTCCTCCCGCACTTCTTGCGCGTCGGGCGGCGGTAGCAACATGTTTTGCGTCGGCATATCCGGCGCTATCGCCATCATGCGCAAAGCGCCCGCCATGATGCGCGAAAACACGGGTGCGGCGACTGCGCCGCCGTAATATTGCCCCGCAGAGGGCTCGTCCACCATCACTGCAATAATCAGGCGCGGATCAGACGCAGGCGCGAAGCCGACAAACGATGCAACATAACGATCAGCCGCGTATCCCCCATGTGCATCGAGCTTGTGCGCGGTTCCCGTTTTACCGGCCACGCGGTAGCCCATCACTTGCGCACGTGGCGCAGTCCCGCCCGGCAACACCACGGTTTCTAACATGCCGCGCAAAGCCTGTGCGGTGCTGGCTGACAGAACACGCTCTGACGTAGCGGGCTGATCCTGTTTAATGAATGACAGTGATTTCAATTCGCCATCGGATGTGAAAACGGTATAGGCGCGCGCAAGTTGCAGCAGGCTCACTGACAGACCATGACCATAGGCCATGGTCGCCTGCTCGATTGGCAACCAACTGGCAAAGGGCCGCACCCGCCCGGCCACTTCACCGGGAAAGCCCGATTGCGGTGCTTTGCCGAAACCGAGCTTGGTAAATTTTGAATACATATATTCTGGCGGCAAGGTCAGCGCCATTTTTGCCGCCCCGACATTCGATGATTTTTGAATCACCTGCGCTACGGTCAATGCGCCTGCGGCATGTGCATCATGAATGGTCGCCGGGCCTATCGTCATCTTGCCACCTTCGGTGTTTATCACCGTATCCGGCTTGAAGCGTCCTGACTCGATTGCGATGGCGGCGGTAAAAGGTTTCATGGTGGAGCCGGGTTCAAAGGTGTCGGTAACCACACGATTACGCGTATTACCCGACTGCATATTTTTGGCGCGTTTGTTCGGGTTGTAAGTCGGCTGATTCACCATCGCTAAAATTTCGCCCGTCTTCGCATCCAGCACCACCACCGCACCCGCTTTAGCGCGGTGCTCGTTCACTGCGTCGGTCAATGCTTTGAATGCGAGGAACTGAATATTGCGATCAATCGTGAGCTTGATGTCTTGACCTTCCTGCGGTGTGCGGATGCTCTCTACGCCTTCGATGATGTTGCCGACGCGATCTTTCAACACGCGGCGTGAGCCGTTCATACCGGCCAGCTTATTTTCATACGCCAGCTCGATGCCCTCCTGGCCCCGGTCATCCAGATCGGTGATGCCGAGCAGATGTGCCGTCTCCTCACCGTTGGGATAGAAACGCCGATATTCGCGCTGTAAAAAAACACCAGGGATGTCGAGTTGGAGCACTTTTTCTGCCGTTTCGGGCGAGAGCTGGCGCTTGAGATAGGTAAAGTCACGCGCTTCGGCGAATTTCTTTTTCAGGTCGTCCGGCTTCGCGTCGATCAGCTTGGCCAGTTTGCCGAGTTGGCTGGCAGAAATTTCCACCTCGCGTGGATTGGCTGCCACCGATTCCACCGGGCTGGAAATGGCTAAGGGTTCGCCATTGCGATCAGTGATTTTGCCGCGATTCGCATTGAGCGTAATCACGCGGCTGTAACGCGCCTCCCCTTTGGCGCGCAGGAAATTTTTGTTCACGCTTTGCAAATACACCGCGCGCCCGAGCAATGCTAAAAACCCCACCAACATCAAAACCAAAACCGTGCGCGCGCGCCACACGGGCAGCTTGACGGGAAGCTGTGCTTTGGCGGGCGCGGTGGCAGCGATCATTTGGCGGGCGCTCCAAGCTTGGCGGGAGCGAGTGGCGCAATCGCCACCACTTGTATCTTGGATTGATCCGGCACACGCATATGCAAACTATCGGTGGCGATCTTTTCAATGCGCGAGTGCATCGACCAAGTACTTTGCTCGAGTTGCAATTGACCAAACTCAGTGACCATCTGCTTGCCAAATTCTTGCTCATGCTGCAACTCCGCATATAGCTTGCGCGCACGATGCTGTGAGGTCACTACACCGAGTGCACAAACGATGACGATGCCTAGAAGCAAGAGGTTGAGCTTGGTCACTGCGCCACCTCCGTGCGCGCAGCGCAGCGCAACACTGCGCTGCGCGCGCGTGGATTAGCGCTGCTTTCTGCGGCGCTCGGCTTAATTGCTTTACCCACCAGCTTCATGCGCGGCTGCGGCAGATCGGCGGCTTTAATCGGAAATTTAGAGGGCAGTTGATCCGGCTGCGCTTCGCTTTTCAGGAAACGCTTAACGATGCGATCTTCGAGGGAGTGGAAACTAATCACCGCCATACGGCCTTGGGGGGTGAGTAGCGCCACGCATTGCGGTAGCACTAACGACAACTCCTCAAGCTCTTGATTGATGAAAATCCGTAAAGCTTGAAATGTCCGCGTGGCTGGGTTTTGCCCATGCTCATGCCGCGTGACTGCACCTGCCACGACCTTGGCAAGCTGTCCGGTAGTGGTGATGGCGCGCCCATCATTGCGCTCCGCAATAATCGACCTTGCAATCTGCTTAGCAAACCGTTCTTCACCATAATTTTTTATAACTCCCGTTAAATGTTGCTCTGTTGTATTGGCGAGATAATCCGCCACTGTTTGCCCACGACTTTGATCCATGCGCATATCTAAAGGCGCATCAAACCTGAAACTAAAC
>JAYVBU010000108.1:0-3719 GCA_043750335.1 Betaproteobacteria bacterium
CTTCGATTTCTTCTGCCACGACTTGCCCCCGACGACTTTCGCCCAAGGCGCGCCGGATTAGCTCTACCGCGTGATCCACATCGAAAGGCTTGGCCAGATATTCAAACGCGCCGCCCTGGAATGCGGCCACCGCGCTATCCAAATCGGAATAGGCCGTCATGATGATGACAGGAATGGTCGGGTGGCGCTCTTTGATGGTTTGTAGCAGATCGAGCCCAGAGCCGCCAGGCATGCGAATATCACTCACCACGACTTGCGGCGTGGAATGTGTCAACTCGGTCAGCGCTTCTTTGGCAGAGCCGAAGGATTTGAATTCGAGGTTTTCACGCGCGAGTGCTTTTTCAAACACCCAGCGAATGGAGCGGTCATCGTCGATAATCCAGATAGGTTGGGTGTCAGTCATAGTGGATTCTTAATGGTGATTGATATGGTTGTAGGGCAGCAGCACGGTGAAGCAGGTGCGGCCAGCTTGGCTTTCGCAGTCGATGCTGCCGCCGTGATGTGCAGCGTAGGTCTGGGCAATGGTGAGGCCTAAGCCGGTGCCTTCTTCTTTGCTTGTGACCAGCGGATAAAAGATTTGTTCGCGCAGAGAATCGGGGACGCCGGGGCCGTTATCAATAATCTTCAGCTCGATGGCCATGCTGTGTGCTTTTTTGCTAAGGGTTACGTGGCGCGCGATGCGTGTACGCAAGGTGATTTCGCCCTGGCCTTGCACGGCCTGCACCGCATTACGCACGATGTTGAGTACGATCTGAATTAACTGCTCGTGGTCAGCCATCAACTCTGGCAGGCTCGTGTCGTAGTCGCGGCGCAGGATGATGCCTTCGGGATGCTCGGCCAAGATCAGGCTGCGTACGCGCTCCAAGACTTCATGCACATTGATGAGGGAAAATTTAGCGATGCGGTTCGGCGCGAGCAGTCGATCCATCAGCGATTGCAGTCGATCTGCTTCTTTGATAATAACCTGCGTGTACTCGCGCAGGTTTTGTTTTGGCAACTCATGCTCCAAGAGCTGTGCTGCGCCGCGAATGCCGCCGAGTGGATTTTTGATTTCATGCGCCAGATTGCGCAACATTTCGCGGTTGTATTGTTGCTGCAACTGCATGCGTTCTTCACGCGCGATTTTCAAGTGTTTATCTATCTGGTAGAACTCGATCAATAAGCGCGCATCCCCCGCGATCACCGGGCTGACGGTGAGGCTGACTTGGTAAGCGTGGGCAGCAGTGGCAAGCGTCATTTCATGCTCGGTGTAGCTGGCGTGATTGACGAAGGCGGATTCGCAGGCGGCAATTAAGCCGCCGGTCTCGATAAACACTTGATTGACGGGCAAGCCGCTAATCGTCTTGCGGCTAAACTCGAACAGATTTTCTGCCGCCGGATTGGCATAGCAAACGCGAAAATCCTGGTCGAGCAGCAGCATCGCAGTGGATAGATGCTCCGGTCCAATCGGGGGGGATTCGTTCACGCCAGCATTCGAGTAAAAGCTAATACTGCTAATTTAGCAATAAGCGGGCCAGGAGGTGAGGCTTATTTGAGTACGCCCAATTCTTTTTTCAGAGCACCGATATTTTTTTCATGCATTGCGATGTCGTCTTTGAGCTTTTTGATGCGGTCAAGATACTTCGGGTAGTTGCGTGCTTCGACGCCCAAGCGCTGCGCCTCGCCCTCTTTTAGCGCGACCTTTGCATCAGCAAGGGATTTTTCTTCGGTAGCCAGTTCTTCGTTCAGGATTTGTTTGCGCTGATCGTCGCGTTTTTTTTGGGTTTGGTTATCCACCTTGGGGAAGTCTGCTGGGCCCGCGTTGTTGCGTGTTTTTTTGGCGGCTATGGGGTCCAGGTCGAGTTTCTTTGCGCCTTGTTTCGGAACGTTGGTATAGGTGACGCGGCCATTTTCATCGACATATTTGTAAATTTCGGCGCTGGCGGGATGGGCGAATAAAATGGGGGAAAGAAGCAGGGCAGTGCGGAGTGCTTTCACTTTTTCTTTTCTTCTTTTGGTTTATCCAGGCTAGTCAATTCGGCCTTGAGCTTTTCCAGATTTTTTTCTTGCTTGGCGACTTCGCCGTTGAGCTTTTTCATTTTTTCTTCATATGCTGCGACATTGCGGCCTGTCTCGGTGACTTGGCTAGACTTGCCGTCTTTGCCGATGACGGCTTTGCTGCGTTTGAAAGTTTCGGGTTTTTCAGCACCTTCTTTGGCGGCTTTTTTGGCGGCTTCGAGCGCCTTCTCCGCTTTGGCAATTTCATCCAGCAGGGCTTTATTGGATGAAGTTTTATCGGGTTCAGCTTCGGGTTTGGGCGCGGTGACAGGCGCGGCTTTGGGGGTGGGCAGTGTGCTCAGTGGCGGGAGATCGATTTTTTTACCGCCCTTGATTGGGCTGTTGGAATAGGTGACGCGCCCTTGTTCATCCACCTGCTTGTACATTTCTTGGGCGTTGGCGTGCAGGCTCATCGTCAGCAACAGCGTTGTGCCAATCGTGCTCGCTACAGTAAAAACAGTTATGGGTTTCATAGGTTGAATCGAGTTTATGTCAGAGTATTCGGCATTGCAACGTAACCCTTGACAGAATAAACGAAATTTCACCTAGTGCGTTGACCGCTGGGCAGACGCCCAAAAGAAAAAGGGCGGCACAAGGCCGCCCTTTAGTTTGCTGCTGCCCGATTACAGGCTGTAGTACATGTCGAACTCGACCGGGTGCGTGGTCATGCGGATGCGTGTGACTTCTTCCATTTTAAGCGCAATGTAGGCATCGAGCATGTCATTGGAGAACACGCCACCACGGGTCAGGAACTCGCGATCCTTGTCCAGATGCTCCAAGGCCATATCCAGAGAATGGCAAACCTTGGGAATCTTTTTATCTTCTTCTGGCGGCAAGTCGTACAAGTTCTTGTCCATGGCGTCGCCTGGGTGAATTTTGTTTTGGATACCATCCAAGCCGGCCATCATCAGCGCGGTAAAGGCGAGGTAGGGGTTAGCCAAAGGATCCGGAAAACGCACTTCGATGCGGCGGCCTTTGGGGTTGGCCACGTGCGGAATCCGAATCGAAGCGGAGCGGTTTTTGGCAGAGTAGGCCAGCATCACCGGGGCTTCGTAACCGGGCACCAAACGCTTGTAGGAGTTGGTGCCGGGGTTGGTGATTGCGTTCAGCGCCTTGGCGTGTTTGATGATGCCGCCGATGTAGAAAAGGGCTAATTCGGACAAGCCTGCGTAGCCGTTGCCTGCGAACAGGTTTTGGCCATCTTTCCAAATCGACTGGTGCACGTGCATGCCGGAGCCGTTGTCGCCGACGATGGGTTTGGGCATGAAGGTGGCGGTTTTGCCATAAGAATGCGCTACGTTTTGCACTACGTATTTCAGAATCTGGGTCCAATCGGCGCGCTGTACCAGGGTGCTGAATTTGGTGCCGATTTCGCACTGGCCGGCGGTCGCCACTTCGTGGTGATGCACTTCAACCGGTACGCCCATTTCTTCCAGCGCCAGACACATGGCAGAACGCACGTCTTGCAGGCTATCGACCGGGGGTACAGGGAAATAGCCGCCTTTGACGCCGGGACGGTGGCCGGTGTTGCCGCCTTCATATTTTTCGCTGGAGCTCCAAGCGGCTTCTTGCGCTTCGATTTTTACGCCGCAGCCGGACATGTCGCTATGCCAGGTGATGGAGTCAAAAATGAAGAATTCGGGTTCTGGGCCAAAATATACGGTGTCGCCAATGCCGGTGGA
>JAYVBU010000109.1:0-3716 GCA_043750335.1 Betaproteobacteria bacterium
AGTCCCGCTCGAACGCCGGGTTAGGTGATCTCGCATATTTTTGAAGCTGTATATTAATGGCAAGGTAGCGAAAATAGCTATTGCTTGAACAGTTAGCCATGTTGCGATTGCCAACAAAACTCCAAAAGAAAAAAGACCAATTGAGCCAAAACGAGATTGGGAAAATTTTGAAAAATGTAACCCCGAAAAAGTTAAACACAAGACAGGAAATATGAGCAGCCAGCGGAACCACATTGATTGGGGTGGTTCCGTGAGAAAGTAACGCAAGCTTTCTAGCGGATTAATGCAAGGTGGGTTGTCCATGAGCAAAAGGATGTACCAGAAACCCAATGCCGCCAATGCAGGAAGCAAAAACAGCAAACCAGCTATTGAGTTCGTAGAAAGTTTCATAAGCACCTAACGTTGAAGGTAACCTGCTGCCGGAGCGCGCAGCGCGGAGGGAACCCGGCAGCGCAGCTGACGGGCAGTCAGGTTGACCGTAGTGTTGGGCGACTGATTACTTTGCCAGATCATTTTGTAAACCTACCAAGACTTTTGGCACGCAGAATATTTTATTAGCGACGCCAATCCCATAAGGTACGACAATAATCTTTTCAATCCCGCCAATATCAGCGCATGCTTTTTCGGTTGGAACGTCAAAACGAATTACCCGGACTGTGTGATCGGGGCACAAATCAGAACAAATGTAATCTGCAACCACAGTGAAGCCATTGAGTGTGCCCAGCGTAACCTTGGTTAGGGTGAGCTTTTCCTTTTCATATTTCTGGTTCGCAAACTCAAGAAGCTGTTGCTCTGAAAGAATAGGTACGTCGGCACTAGCGCCGACGCTAGCGAAAAGACACAGAGCCCACAGAAAAATGTTAGTGCCTAAGAGAGTTTTCACGCACTTTCTCCAGTTGCCCAACGTGAAAGCTAACCGGACGCCGCAGCGCGGAGGGAACCCGCCAGCGTAGCTGGTGGGCGTCCGGTTGAGCGACGGGTTGGGCGCACTCAGTTAGCACCGTGCGAAGGTTTTGTTTTGATGCGGGCTCGGTTTGAAATGCCTGCGTAGGCATGTGCGCGGCGATGCGATTTTTGGTTTTGATGATTATGCGAGGCAAGCCGCTTGGTGTGCAAGCGCCGCGCGTTAGCGGCGGGAGCGATGTTGCGAATAGTGCGTATGCCATGAGTGTCAGGCCTTTACCTTACACCTCATATGCCATGAGTGTCAGGCCTTTACCTTACACCTCAAGCAAACCAACACTAGTTCGGTGCGAAGACGAGTTATAGGGTAAAGGCCCCTATGTTTATAGTTGCTGAATCGTGCCTGAATAACTAAAAGACTAAAAGCCCGACACACAGAGTGTGCGCAGTAAACCACAACTATTGGTTGGGCTGGTCAGACAGCTGGGCACAGCGTTAAGGCACGCGCATTTCCGCAATCACGTGATCGAGTATTTCACCGCCTTGTGCGGCGAATTTCAGGCGTACGGGTAGGTAGTGATGATCTATCGCAAGCCAGATATCGGATTTGCTGCCGGTGTCTTGCGCCACTCTGGCGAGATGTTGGGTTTTTAATGCGCCGAGGGGGGTGTCGAGTAGTTCTTCACCGATCAACTGATATTCATATTGATTGAATTTTCGTCCGGTGGTCAGCGCAAGTTTGAATCGTCCGCTGCGCGGTGCGGTAAGTGCTAAGTGATAAAACACGGAGAGTTGATCTTGTGTGCCTGCGTCGAGTGTTGCGTTGCGCAGGTCGTTCTGCTTGCCGTATTGCAGTGATTTTGCTTCCCAATCAAATTCGGCAGATTCAGTGCGTTCGCCGTTTTGCCCGCGCTGTATCCAGAATGAAATGGGTTTAAGGCCATTTTCATTTAATTCACCACGGCTGGTCAGGATGTAGCGCCCGCTAAAAAACAGTGAAAACAGACCGGTCGCTTCGGAGCTGCTGGTGAGTAGATATTGCTTGTTGGCGGTGCGCCATTTGTGCGTGGTTTTACCGACCACCATGCCTTGCTCGCCGCGATAGACGGTATAGGTCAGCTCGAATTGATTGGGGAAGGCGGGGCGGGTGTCGAGAGCGGCGGCGGGTGGCTCGGGTTTTTCAGCAGCAGCGGTCGATTGTGCGGGCGGGGCGGGCGTGACCGGCGCGGCAACGGGCGGGGTTGGCGATTGATCTGCGGTGACAAGGGGCGGGGCGGACGCAGCTTTTGGCGCGGCTTTGATCGCGCGGCGTCGCGTTGGGGGCTGGCTGATGGGCAGCGGTGGTGGTGCTTGAATTTCTACGGTGAGTGTGGGGGGTTCAGTCCAGCTTGGTAGTTCGATGTGGGGGCCGAGCAAGAGGCCGATATGTAATAAAAGTGAGAGTGTGATCGCCCAAATAAATGGCCGTCTGGCATTCATCATCGTCCATCAAGCTTTGCGCGCTTTAAGACCTGTTCGGTTTGATTGCCTTTTTTGCTGGTCACTACGATTTTGACTGGCGCGGCAAATTGTTCGCTGATCCAGAGCGCGATGCCATCGTCGTCTGGTGTGCGTTCGCGCACGTAGCGTTGGGTTTTGACTTTGCCCATGGGGAGGGTGATTGTTTCTTCGCCGTTATATTTGAATAGTTGCGTTTCGATTTTTTTGCCATTGCTGACGGGCAAGTTTTGCGTTTTAGGGGGTTTGGGTAGTAAGCGAAATTGGTATAAGGCGCTCAAGCGATCTTGCAGCGATTCGGGCAGGGCTTGTGTCTCGGTTTTACCTTCATAGGTGAATTCAACCGTTTTGGCCGCCCAATCGAAGCGCGCTGTTGCGTCTTTTTGCGGTTTGGCGCTGCGATGAAATTCGAAGCGCTCAGGTTGAAATCCGCTACTGTTATATGCACCCTCACTGCGTAGGGTGATGGTGTCTTTAACAAATATCGCCGCAACGCCAAGTGGAATGGTTTTGCTCTCCAGCTTGTAGCGTTGCGCGTCGATGGTCAGCGTTTCTTCCACTTCGCCGATCACCTCTTTGCCCTGGTTGATGTTGTAGGTGAAAGTGGATTGAGACGGGGCCGCGAGGGCGGCGGCGGATGCGCTGGTGAGACAAAGCGCAAATATTGCGGGGATTAAATTTTTCATCATGTACCGTTCAACGTTTCCACGTCTTGCACGTTGACGCGTCCATCGGGCGAGAGGTGCAAGCGGTCTTCTGCAAACCAGCGAATAGCTTGCGGATAAATCCGGTGCTCTTGCTCCAGCACGCGCGCGGCCAGGGTGGCTGGCGTATCGCCGGGCGTAACGGCGACTTCGGCTTGCGCGACAATAGGGCCGTGATCGACTTCCGGCGTGACAAAATGCACTGTGCAGCCGTGAACCCTGACGCCTGCATTGAGCGCTTGCTCGTGTGTGGCGAGGCCGGGAAAAGCGGGTAGCAGAGAGGGGTGAATATTGATTAAGCGGCCGAGGTAATGATTGACTAAGTCTGCGGTGAGGACGCGCATGAAACCGGCAAGCACTACCAGATCGGGCTCGAGCGCGTCGATGGTTTGCATCAACACGGCATCGAAGGCATCACGCGAAGCAAAGCCGCGATGATCGACCACGCGGGTCGCGATGCCTTTTGATTGGGCATAGCGCAATCCGCTGGCATCTGGTTTATTGCTGATGACGGCAGCGATCTTCACCGGCAGCTTGGCCTCGACAATCGCCTGCATATTGCTGCCGCGACCGGAGATGAGGATGACGATGGTTTTCACTGAACAATGGTTT
>JAYVBU010000110.1:0-8143 GCA_043750335.1 Betaproteobacteria bacterium
GTGATGCCTAGCGCTTGCCATTTTTGCCGTTCGCGCAAGGCGTTGCGAAATACCCATTCCCCGATTGGAATAATCAGCCCGGTTTCTTCTGCGACCGGAATAAAACGATCCGGCCCGATTGGCCCACTGCTCGGGTTCCAACGCAACAAGGCTTCAGCGGATGTCACTAGGCCATTCGCAAGATTGACGATCGGCTGGTAGTTGAGCGAAAACTCATTCCGCACCAAAGCCTGGCGCAAACTGCTTTCGATTTTCAGGCGCTCAGTCGCCGCCTGATTCATCTGCGGGGTGAAGAACTGAAAATTATTCCGCCCTGTGGCCTTGGCGTAGTACATCGCAGTGTCTGCGTTACGCATGAGCCATTCCACCTCCTCGCCATCCTCTGGAAACACCGCTACACCAATGCTGGCCGAGGTATGCAGCTCGGTTCCATCCAGCGCGTAAGGAGCGGAAATGGACATCACCAGCTTCTGCGCGACAATGCCGACATCTTCAAAGCGTTTGATATTGGGCAATACCACAATGAACTCATCCCCGCCCTGGCGCGCGACGGTATCCTCATCGCGTAAGCAACTGCGAATGCGCGACGCCACGGTTTGCAGCAGACGGTCGCCGATGTGATGGCCCAGCGAATCGTTGATGGTTTTAAAATGATCCAGATCAATAAACATGATCCCGACTCGTTGTTGCTGCCGCGTGGCCTGAATCAGCGATTGGCGCGCGCGGTCCTGAAGCAAATTTCGGTTGGGCAGATTCGTCAGGCTATCGTGGTTGGCTAAGTGATTGACGCGCTCTTCTGTCGCCTTGCGCGTGGTGATATCGCGCAGGGCGACAATAAAAAGATGCTCGCCCGCAATTTTCACCTCGCCGACGCTCATTTCCATCGGAAAAATAGTGCCGTCATGCCGTCGCCCCGTGACTTCATACCGACTACCAATGAAATTGCCTTGTCCGGTCTCCAGATAGTTTTTCAAAAATTCCGCATGTTGACTGCGCTGCGGTTCCGGCAGCAGCATGGAATAATCATTGCCCACTAATTCATCTGAACCGTAGCCGAACATTTTTTCAGCCGCCGGATTGATGGTGCGAATCAGTCCATCGCTCGTAATTGAAATAATACCTTCGTCCACCCGATCCATCACCGCGCGAATCCGCGCCTCGTTACTACGCAGCTTTTGATTTAGCTCCCGCGCGCGCGCTTCAGACACCACTACTAGGCGCAGCAAGGGCATCACTTGCCAGCGCATCAACATCGCCCCACCTGCCAACAACAACAAGAGTATTGGCAATACATAGCGCGCTTGCTTGCTGATCGGCTGATACAGCTCATCGGCGTCGATGCGCAGCACCAGCCCCAACCCCAGGTCCCCAATCGGCAAATAAGCCGAAGCGATTGCCTCGCCCCGGTCACCCTGACCTCTTGTAAGTCCTTTTGCGCCCGATAAGGCTAGGCTCATCGGGGTCGCGATGCCCGCTTCGGTGCGCGCTTGGTGCTTTAAAACTCGCTGCGTAAATTTTGTTGGAAAACATTGCGCGAGTTGTCCATTTTCCGCCGCGCACATTTGTAATTCGGCGGATTCCCCAATCGATTTCAGCTCGGTAATCAAGCCCATCAATTCTGGCATGCGCCTTACCGTCACCAAGTCGCCCAGCACGTGGCCATTTCTAAAAATGCCTATTTTGCTTACCAGCACCAGCCCGCCATCCCACTCAATGCGGCTGCGGTAGGGCAGATTCAGTGGCGCGCTCAGCTCCGCCTGTATCTCGATTGGCCCTGCGCGCAACACTTCGCGCCCAGCCAGATCGTAAATTGCCATGGCGCTAAAACCTAGAGGCATATATGAACGAATGGATAGCTCAAGTTCGCGCGCCGCAACTTTGTCCCTTGGCTGCTTGGCAATAACATCCAGCTGCGTTTGCAGCGATATACGATTTGCCACCGTGGCAGAGTTGGCGATGTGTTGACGAATCTCGCGCTCGATCATGCGCGCTTTCGTTTCAACATTTTGCAACAAGCTGCGCCCCATCTGCGCTTCGGCTTGCATGCGCATGACGCCATACACCGACAACCCTGCCGCCACGGTCAAGGTCAATAAAATCGCAGCAGTAATTATGCTGATGCGCTTTTCATCTCGGGTGCGAAATAGCATAGGGGTGAAATCAGAATTTGTTCAATGCCTTATCGTCATTTTTAACGCCATCTTTAGCGCGCCTCGGCGGAGCTTTTCTTGATAAAATGAGCGCCTTTTAGCCCATGAACCAGCCCCTTCCTCCCACGCCGCGCCCGATTCGCAGCTATGTGCTGCGCCAAGGCCGCATTTCACACGCGCAACAGCGCGCTTACGATAGCCTGTTGCCGCTTTATGCCATCCCCTATCAAACGGCCAGAATCGAGCCTTACGCGGCTTTTGGACGCAGCGCGCCCCTGATATTGGAGATCGGTTTTGGCATGGGAGAGAGCACCGCGCACATCGCTCAGGCCCACCCAGACCGCGATTTCATCGGCGTAGAAGTACATACCCCAGGCGTAGGCAGCCTGCTCAAGCACATCGAAGCAAGAGGGCTATCCAATGTGCGCATCATTCAGCACGATGCAGTGGAGGTGTTGCAGCACATGATTGGCGAAAACACACTGGCCGGCGTGCATATTTTCTTCCCTGACCCGTGGCCCAAGCTGCGCCACCACAAGCGACGCCTGATTCAGCCTGATTTTGTGCGCCTGATCGCCAGCCGCTTGCAAATCGGGGGCTATCTGCATGCGGCGACCGATTGGCAAGCCTATGCCGAGCACATCCTTGACACGCTGTCGCATGAACCGCTGCTTGAAAACACCGCAGAAAACTACGCGCCCCGCCCCCTCTACCGCCCGCTGACAAAATTCGAGCAACGTGGCCTGAAACTCGGACATGGCGTGTGGGACATCGTGTTCCACAAACGGGCTTCACCTTGACGTTAAAGCCCTTTTCGGGTGTAATGGCGCGCTTTCTTGAGCGGCTAAATTAAGTTTTTTAGCGCTTTAATTAAAGGCCAAGTAGCTCAGTCGGTAGAGCAGAGGACTGAAAATCCTTGTGTCGGTGGTTCGATTCCGCCCTTGGCCACCAAATTTCCGCGAACGTAGTGA
The DNA here is from genome assembly GCA_043750335.1 of Betaproteobacteria bacterium. Classification (GTDB taxonomy): domain Bacteria; phylum Pseudomonadota; class Gammaproteobacteria; order Burkholderiales; family Thiobacteraceae; genus RBG-16-58-11. The sequence continues at coordinate 3,122 of JAYVBU010000110.1, forward strand.
GCGAAAATCGCTAAGGGTGATTCCGCCCTTGGCCACCAGATATATCAATGGCCTGCCCGGATTTCCGAGCAGGCCTTTTTCGTTGCGAATAATTCGGTGTCACCGGTTTAAGTCGCCCCTTAAAACCCTGTAAAATAACGACATTACCCAAACAGCCCACAGGGCTGGTTTACTCAAGCCCATGCAACTCTTCGCCTTTGGCATCAATCACCAGACTGCACCGCTCGACATCCGCGAGCAGGTGGCGTTTCCGGCTGAGCGATTGGAACCAGCGCTGCATGATTTAGCCGCGCATCGGGCAGTGCGCGAGGCGGCGATTCTATCGACTTGCAACCGCACTGAGATTTATTGCAACACCGATGAACCGGCGCAGGCGATTGATTGGCTTGCCGGTTTTCATCATTTGCAACCCAACACGATTCAACCCTATTTGTACGCCTTGCCGCACGAACAAGCGGTGAAGCATGCCTTCCGTGTGGCGAGCGGTTTAGATTCGATGGTCTTAGGCGAGCCGCAAATTCTGGGGCAGATGAAACAGGCGGTCAAAACGGCAGAATCCGCCGGGACGCTTGGCACACTTTTACACAAATTATTTCAGCGCACTTTTTCGGTGGCCAAAGAAGTCCGCACCACCACCGATATCGGTGCTAATTCCGTTTCCATGGCGGCGGCAGCAGTGCGTTTGGCGCAACGAATTTTTCCCAGCATCAGCGAGCAATCTATTTTATTTATTGGCGCGGGCGAGATGATTGATCTTTGTCTGGATCACTTCGCCGCGCAACACCCTCAACACATCACTATCGCCAATCGTACGCTGGAACGCGCGCACGTTCTTGCGCGGCGGGTGAACGGCAATTCGGTCACGCTCAACGAGCTGCCTGAGGTTTTGGCGCGGCACGATATCGTCATCAGTTGCACGGCCTCACCGCTGCCAATTTTAGGCAAGGGCATGGTCGAGCGCGCGATTAAGGCACGCAAGCATCGCCCTATTTTTATGGTCGATCTCGCCGTACCGCGCGATATCGAGCCGGAGGTGAGCGAGTTGCGCGATGTATTTCTATATGCGGTGGATGATTTGGCCGAAGTGGTAAAGCAGGGCATCGACAGCCGCCAAGTAGCCGCTTTGCAAGCCGAGAGCATTATCGAAACGCGGGTGCAGCATTTTATGGAATGGATGCTCGCACGCGAGACTGTGCCGACGATTCGTGCGCTGCGCGATCATGCCGAGCGCCAGCGCCGCATGGAATTAGAGCGCGCCATGAAACAGCTAGCACGTGGCGACGATCCAGAAAAAGTCATGGATTACCTATCGCACGCGCTCACCAATAAACTCATGCATGGCCCCACGCATGCACTCAGCAACGCCACCCAGGACGAACGCGAATCGCTCGAAACCTGGATGCGCCGCCTCTACCACTTACATCAAGAATGAAACCTAATCTCAGCGACCGGCTCCTCCAACTCAGTCAGCGTTTGGAAGAGTTGAACCACTTACTGAGCGCCGCCGATGTGACGCGCGATCTCGATCAATACCGCAAGCTCACGCGCGAGCATGCCGAGCTAGGGCCGGTGGTCGAGTACTTTCACGCCTATCAGCAGACCGAACGTGATATCGAGACCGCAAGGGAAATGCTCTCTGATCCAGAAATGAAAGAATTCGCCGAAGCCGAATTGCGCGACAACCAATCAAAGCTGGCATCGCTGGATATCGAATTGCAAAAGCGCTTGCTCCCCAAGGACCCGAACGACGAGCGCAATATTTTTCTGGAAATTCGTGCCGGCACAGGCGGCGACGAATCTGCGCTGTTTGCCGGAAATTTGTTTCGCATGTACTCACGTTATGCTGAACGCCAAGGCTGGAAAGTAGAAGTCGTCTCGCACAGCGAGGGCGAAGTTGGCGGCTATAAGGAAATCATCGCTAAGATCATGGGTACGGGCGCATATTCAAAATTAAAATTCGAGTCTGGCGGGCATCGCGTACAGCGTGTGCCCGACACAGAAACGCAAGGCCGCATCCACACGTCAGCCTGCACCGTTGCGATCATGCCTGAGGCAGATGAGATTGCCGACGTGAATTTGAATCCAGCGGATATGCGTATCGACACCTTTCGCGCGTCAGGTGCGGGCGGGCAGCACATCAATAAAACCGATTCTGCGATTCGCATTACCCACTTGCCGACCGGCATCGTGGTGGAATGCCAGGACGACCGTTCGCAACACCGCAACAAAGCCCAAGCGCTGTCCGTTTTGGCCGCGCGCATCAAGAACCAGCAGATGCAAGCGCAACACGCAGAAGAAGCAGCTACGCGCAAATCACTGATCGGCAGCGGCGACCGCTCTGAGCGCATTCGCACTTATAATTTTCCACAGGGACGCGTCACCGACCATCGTATCAATCTTACTTTGTACAAAATCGACTTCATCATGGATGGCGATATGGATGAGCTGATTCAAGCGCTCTCCAATCAATACCAAGCCGATTTGCTGGCCGCCCTGGCCGAGCCGGTGGCGTGATCCCCGGCAGTATTGGCGACACGCTACGCGCGGCCCGTGCGCGCTTGATTGTGTCGCTGCAACTTGACGTCAGCGTGGCCGGATTGGAAGCGCACATTTTACTCAGCCACGTGCTCAAAGAAGCGCGTACCTACCTCATGACGCACCCGGAAATAACCCTCACCGCAGACGAACAGGCAGGGTTTGAAGCCCTGCTTATCCGCCGCGAACAGGGCGAGCCCATCGCCTACCTTACCGGCCTGCGTGAGTTTTACGGTTTAGATTTTGTCGTCACGCCCGATGTATTGATCCCGCGCCCCGAGACAGAGCTCTTGGTAGAGCTCGCACTCAAACTCATTCCAAGTGAAGCTGCGCTACGCATACTCGATCTCGGCACGGGTAGCGGTGCAGTCGCCCTTACCTTAGCCACGTTGCGGCCCAATGCCCAGGTCACGGCAATAGACGCCTCGCCCGCAGCACTGGCTATTGCCCGCCAAAATGTCGCGCGGCTCTCGCTCGCTAACGTCCGTTTTTTTGAAAGCGATTGGTTCGCGAATGTACCTACCGAGCACTTCGATCTCATTGTCGCCAACCCGCCTTATGTGGCGGAAAAAGACCCGCACTTAGCGCTAGGCGATGTGCGCTTCGAACCCATGCTGGCACTCGCCTCCGGCTATGATGGCATGTGCGCTATTCGGCATATTGCAGAATTTTCCCTAGGGTTTTTAACTGTTGGCGGGCACTTACTGTTCGAACACGGCTACGATCAAGGCGCGTTGTGCAGAGACTTGCTGCACTCTTTCAACTATGGCGAAATTACTGGCTACCCTGATTTGATCGGTCATATCCGCGTGAGCGCTGGTAAAAAAACTTGAAAACCGCGCCTCAACGGCTACTTTCATATTCAGCCATACGCTTGTTTAATATAGCGCTTCTGCTTGCTGGCTGCGCCTTGTCGAAAAGCTTTACAGCGCATCCCTTAGAAAGCAGACTGAAGGGTCAATAAAAATCTATCGCCTTGATAGATTTGATCATTCTTTAATTTTTTTTTTTGGCGCAATAATTGCATGACATGCAACGTTATACGTGCCAATTCCCGGCGCGATACGCCATACTGATCCCATACAGGGCTCGCCCAGTAAGGCGAAAAAGGAAAGCCGAATGGAAAAAGAAACAAAAACGACTATTGCCAACACCTCACTCGAACAAGCTGAGGGAGATGTTGCTGAGCAGTCACAAGTCGATTCATCGCGCCGCCGCTTCGCGCGCTCTGTGGCAGGTTCTGGTGTCATTCTGAGCTTGGCCAGCAAACCCGTCATGGGGTCGAGCTACTGGTGCACCGGGTCCGGCGGCATGTCTGGCAACACCTCAAGCCATGGCAACAAAACGCCCTGCCTAGCTTGCAGCCCAGGTTATTGGAAAACCAGCCCTGGCACCTGGCCCACCCCTTACTATCCCTACTCGGTGTGCAATTGCACCGGCAGTGTGCTACATGCGGCCACCAAATTTTCGGATGTTTTTAGCGGTGGCCCCTACCCAAGCTCGACCATGATGTGGGTACTGCAAAACGCCAGCGGTTCGCGCGAGTTTCACGCTATCAGCGCGCTTCTCAACGCGGCCAAAGCCGCCGCAACGGGTCTTACCAGCGCGTACACCGTGTACGAAGTTCAGCAGATGTATGCCAGCGGCGCGCCCGCCAGCACCTTCTCCAGCACATGGGAAGGCAGCATGCACAGTTGCACCTTAAGTAATGATAATGGCAGCTTCTACTTGTCTGAAAATTTACCCTTCTGCAATATCATCAACTCCAACGGCACTGATTCGGGCAAGCCTAATAAGTGCTGAGTACGGCTTTCTGCGCTTGAAAAATTCTGACACCATACGCTGGCAAATTTGCCGCGACTTTAAAAGCGTTTCCTGGCCAGATGGCGTGGTGGTTTACGATCCCTTATCGGGCGACACGCATCAGCTCGAGCTGGCAAGCGCTGAAATTTTGATGCTTATTCAAGAGACGCCCTGCACCCTGCACACGCTTGAAACTCGCCTGCTATCGTCCGACTTGTTTGCTTCAGACGCTGCCGATCAAAGTGCGATAGAAGCCATTCTCACCGACCTGAGTGCTTTAGGTTTTATCCATCCTGAACCGCATTGATCGTCTCTGATTTTCCACTCGCTGAGCTTTCGCGCGCACTCAAACGCCAGGGCATCTGTCTGCGTATTGGCGCACACGTCGTGCATATTCGTTCATCGCTCGCAAGCGTTGCACAAGGCATCCACCTGCTCTATGCCGATTACCCACTAGAAGCAGATGATGCTTTTGCCGATTTTCATGTCAGCGTGATGCCGCCCAATAACTTGCGGCGTTGGATTGCGCCGCAAGTGCTGTTCCGCTTCGACCATTACTTACCCTTCAAACCGCTACCTGCCAATCAGGCTTTTCCGCTTTTGGAGTGGGGAATGAACTGGTGCTTCTCCACCCAATATCATCGCTATGCAGTCATTCACAGCGCAGTGCTGGAAAAAAATGGC
>JAYVBU010000111.1:0-3707 GCA_043750335.1 Betaproteobacteria bacterium
ACGACCTGCGGACCGCGGTTAGTGGTGCAACCGATGATGCCGACCTTGACGCTATTGATGGTCTTGATCTCGTAGGGCGGCAGCAAGCGAACACCATTCGCTAGGTAAAAATCGTTGTAGGCGTCAGAAGATGCCTGCGTGATGACGCCATTGGCATCAGCCAGCGCCGGTGCAGCCGCATCGGCCACATACAGATTGGAGACCAACCCACCCCAACGGCGCTTGCTCGGGTCGGCGTTCACAAACAACTCTTTGAAACGGTCAGGGCCATAGACAAAATCCCAATTGCCCGGCACGTAGTTGTTGATACCGAAATAATCCAACACGTCCACCAACGCTTGCCCTTTAGAGTACAAGGCTTCGCCCGATCCTTGGAGCGTATCGCCAGTATTAATCAACAATGTATTCGCGGTATTTTTGCCGCGAATATCCTTGATCTTGGTGTACATGCGGGCGAGGCCACCTTCCATTTTGCCATCGCCGTCGGAACGCACATTAGCGCGCGGCACGGTGTGCCCGTGCACATCACCCATATGAATGATTTTAATTTCTTTATCGCTGCTTCCTGCTATAGCGCTCGACGCTAACGACATTGCTGCCGTCAACACGAATGCGCTGGCAATTGCTTTAGCCATTCGATTCATGCGTAATTCTCCTGTTTTTTTGAAGAATTTTATTTTCAGTGTGATGACATTGGTAATAGGTTTTTTGCAAAGTGGCCGTCTTTATCTACCATGCAAATTAAACTTACGTACCGGTTAACATGGTTAATATGTAACACACTGTTATATATACGTTTAATTCTTAAACGCTGGCGAATAGATAAGCAAAAAACACGCCTTTATCCTAAGCTTTTGAACTAAAACAGAACGCAAAATAAGTTCATGAACAAAATGTAAGCAAATGCGAATTGCATCTCCCGGGTCGCGCCCAAAAAAAAGCCCGATATCCGAAAATATCGGGCCGCATTACGTGGGGCGCGGTCAAAGACTGTTATGCGTACCGTCACAAAATGGCAGGGTCTCGCTCATCCGGCAGCCGCACAGCCAAGCTGATTCGGTTTTTTCCGCCACAAAAGAAATAGGTTCCACCCCCGTGCCCTCATGCGAACCATCGCACCAGGGTTGATTTTTACTTTTACCGCAAGCGCAGTACCAATACTCCTTGCCAGCTTCTACTTGAACTTCATACGGCGCGTTTTGCACGGTTAATCTCTCCAATAAAATGTATTTGTTTGCACGCTCAAGCCCTTTTTAAAACAGGGATTTGTGCCTGGGCGGGCGGGCCGGTACAATATGCCACAAATGGCGGCGCGATGGAGAATGTAAACCTCACGAATCAGTTTCTGATTGCCATGCCCAACATGGCGGACCCCTATTTTTCCAAATCGCTCACCTATATTTGTGAGCATAACGAGCAAGGGGCGCTCGGTATTGTTGTCAACCGCCCGATCGACCTCACCCTCTCTACCTTGCTCGACCAACTCGACATCGCACTCAGCCAAGCAGACGTTGCCCATATGCCCGTACATTTTGGCGGCCCGGTGCAAATGGATCGCGGCTTCGTGTTGCACCGGCCTGCAGGCGAGTGGCAATCAACCATGCGCGTAAACGACGAAATTGGCCTCACCACCTCGAAAGATATTCTGCAAGCCATCGCAGAAGGCGCTGGCCCCAGCCAGTTTTTTCTGACCCTGGGTTATGCCGGCTGGGCGCCTGGGCAACTGGAGCATGAAATTTCGCTCAATGCCTGGCTTAGCGTGGCGGCGGATGCCAGTTTGATTTTCGATACCCCGATTGAGGCGCGTTTCGAGACTGCTTTACGTCTGCTCGGCATCGACACCATGAATCTGTCGGAGGACGTGGGGCATGCCTGAGATGAATGCCACCCCGCGCGCTCCTCGCCACTCACCCCACACCTTGCACGGCACCATTCTCGCTTTCGACTTCGGCAAAAAACGCATTGGCGTCGCGATGGGCGAGCTGGAATTAAAAATGGCGCACCCGCTCGTAACGCTTAGCGAAAAAGCAGATGCGCGCTTCCTCGCCATTGCAAAACTGATCCAGGAATGGCAGCCGGTGCGCCTAGTGGTGGGCCTGCCCCTGCACCTGGATGGCGCGGAGCATGAGATGACCGAACACTGCCGCCGCTTCGCGCGCCAACTGCAAGGCCGCTTCAATCTCGAAACCGAATTAGTAGATGAGCGCCTGACCTCAGCCGAGGCAGAATCGATGCTCGCCGATATGGGCCGAGGCGGGCAGGAAAATAAACACTTGATAGATCAACTCGCGGCGCAGCGCATTCTGCAAGCTTACTTTGACCAAAACGCATGACACTCCCTGACCCCGAACTACTCACGCAACAACTCGCCCAGGCGATCATGCCACGGCTGCGCGCGAATACCGTCTTGGTGGGCATCCACACCGGCGGCGTGTGGGTCGCTGAAAAAGTGCAGCAGCAACTCGGCGGCACAATACCGCTGGGCACACTGGACATATCTTTTTACCGCGACGACTTCAGCCGCATCGGCCTGCACCCGCAAGTGACGCCTTCGGCCATCGCTTTTGAAATCGAAGACGCGCATGTGATATTAATCGACGATGTGCTGCACACCGGGCGCACCATCCGCGCCGCAATGAACGAGCTATACGACTATGGCCGCCCCGCGTTGATCGAACTGGCCGTGCTGATTGATCGCGGCGGGCGCGAGTTGCCGATTGCGGCGGACATGGTCGGCGCGCGCCTCGAACTCGTCGAAGACCAGAATATCCAAGTCACGCTAGACCCGAACAACAAACTAACCTTGAGCCTACACCAACGTTAATGCCGCCCAACCCTCAGCTCACCGACAGCGGCGCACTGCGCCACCTGCTCACCATCGAAGGCTTATCCGCTAAGCTCATCCATTCCATTCTCGACACCGCCGAATCTTTTGTCTCTGTGGGCGAGCGCGAGGTGAAAAAAGTCCCCCTGCTGCGCGGCAAATCGATATTCAATTTATTTTTTGAAGCCTCGACCCGCACCCGCACCACGTTCGAGATAGCCGCCAAGCGGCTTTCTGCCGATTTGGTTAACCTCAACGTCAGCGCCTCGTCCCAATCCAAGGGCGAAACCTTGCTCGACACGGTGGACAATCTCTCGGCCATGGGTGCAGACATGTTCGTGGTGCGCCACGCGCAATCCGGCGCAGCACATCTCATCGCGCGCCATGTCGCGCCGCACATCAGCGTGGTTAACGCCGGTGACGGACGCCACGCGCACCCGACACAAGGCTTGCTGGATATGTTCACCATCCGCCGCTTCAAAAAAGATTTCACCCAACTGCGCGTGGCGGTGGTGGGCGACGTGATGCACTCGCGTGTCGCCCGCTCCGAAATCCACGCGCTGACCACGCTCGGCGTACCCGAAGTGCGCGTGATCGCACCGCGCACCCTGCTGCCGAAAGGCGTCGAATCGCTCGGCGTGCATGTGTTCAACGACATGCAGGCAGGGCTGAAAGATGTGGACGTGGTGATGATGCTGCGCCTGCAAAACGAGCGCATGAGCGGGCCATTCCTGCCCAGCGCGCAAGAATATTTCAAATACTATGGCCTCACCGCCGATAAGCTCAAACTCGCCAAGCCTGACGCCATCGTGATGCACCCAGGCCCGATGAACCGCGGGGTGGAAATCGATTCCTCGGTCGCGGATGGCGGCCAAGCCGTGAT
>JAYVBU010000112.1:0-3674 GCA_043750335.1 Betaproteobacteria bacterium
CGCCGACCGCGATGCCGAGGATGGTGAGTCCAGCGCGCACCTTGTTCGCGCGGATGGAATCGAGGGCCATGGTGACGCCCTCGCCCAGGCCGCTGAGACGCTGCTGGAGCATCGACATCGGCTACTCGGCCCGCAGGGCGGTGATGGGGTCGAGCCGCGATGCCCGGCTGGCGGGGTACGCGCCGGCGATGATCCCGACCCCGGCGCCGATGCCGACGCCCAGGAACACCGACCACAGCTCCACCGCGGCGGGAAGCGGCGTGACGGCGGCGATGAGCTTGGCGAACGCAAAGCCGGTCGCCACGCCGAGCGCCGCGCCCACCGTGCTGAGGGTCGCGCTCTCGACGAGAAACTGGCTCATGATGTCGCGCCGGCGAGCACCGAGCGACTTGCGGATGCCGATTTCGCGTGTGCGTTCGGTGACGGATACCAACATGATATTCATGATGCCGATGCCGCCGACTAGGAGCGAGATGGAGGCGATGGCGCCGAGCATGAAGGACATGGAATCCGCCGAAGTTGCGGCGGTTTGTGCGACGGCGGCGAGGTTGCGCACGGTGAAATCATTTTCCTGTGTTTGCGTTAAGCGATGGCGGATGCGTAGTAGCTCGCTGATTTCCTGTTCGGCTTCGGGCATTTGTTGCGGGGTTTTTGCCTGTACGAGGATATAGCGCACGCTACCGGGGAATTGCCCGCCGAAAAGTTTACGCTGACCAGTGGTGAGCGGGATAAGCACGCTGTCATCTTGATCGCGTCCATCAAGACTCTGCCCACGATTGGAAAGCAGACCGATCACTTGATAAGGGCTCCCTTTGATACGAATGGTTTTGCCGATGGGGTCATCTTCGCCAAACAAGTTTTTGGATACGGTCTTGCCCAGCAACACGACGCGTGATGCACCGCGCACTTCGACATCGCTGAAATTTTGTCCGGACTCCAACACCCAATCTCGTACCAATAAAAAGTCTGGTGTCACGCCATAGGCAAACGTACTCCAGTTGTTGGGGCCGTAGGCTAGCTGGACGGTGCCGGATACGACCGGTGCAGCTCCGCTGACGCTATCCAGCGCAGCCAATGCCTCGGCATCGTCTGCTGTCAACGTAGGGGCGCTGCCCGAACCCATGCGTAAACCACCCGACGTGGACGCGCCAGACAAGACGATGAACAAATTGCTGCCCATGGATTTGATCGACTCGCTGACGGTGGTGCGCGTGCCCTGGCCGATGCCGAGCATGACCACTACGGCACCGACCCCGATAATCATGCCGAGCATGGTGAGGCCAGAGCGCAGTTTATTCTGGCCCATAGCACGCCAAGCTTCGGCGATGATGGCGAGTAGGTTCATTTTTTAACAGCTTTGGAAAATGTATTGTTATCCTCAACCACATGCCCATCCACAATTCGTATCAAGCGTTTTGCGTAGTGTGCGATGTCGTTTTCGTGGGTCACTAACACGATGGTAATGCCCTGCTCCCGGTTGAGTTTGGTAAATATCTCCATGATCTCGCGGCTGGTGTGGCTGTCCAAATTACCGGTGGGTTCGTCTGCTAGGATCAGGCGCGGCTGGTTGATGAGCGCGCGGGCGATGGCGACGCGCTGTTGTTGTCCACCCGACATGCGATTGGGCAGGCTGTGGGTGTAGCGGCCCAGGCCGGTCAGCTCCAGCATGGCTTTAGCGCGAATGTGCCGCTCGGCTTTTGCTACATTGGAATACAACAGTGGTAGGCCAACATTGTCCAATGCAGAAATGCGTTTTAATAAATTGAATCCTTGAAACACGAAGCCGATGGTTTGGTTACGCACTTGGGCCAACTCATCCGGCTCGAGTGTTGTGACATCGCGCTCATTTAAAAAATAATGACCATCGCTCGGCGTATCGAGGCAGCCGAGCAGATTCATGAGCGTGGTTTTGCCAGAGCCAGAAGGACCCATGATGGCGACGAATTCGCCTTGCTCGATGTTCAGGGTGATTTGATCCAGTGCCTGCGGCACCGGCTGCTCGGCCGCGCTGGGATATTGCTTGCTGATACGATCAAGTTGGATCAGCGCCATTTAGAACATCCTGAAATTGGCTGAGCTCTTTTCTTGGTTTTTCTTTTGCACGGTATCTTTGATCACCAACACATCGCCCGCCTTGACATCACCTTCGAGCAACTCAGAGTGAGAACCGTCCGTGATCCCTAGTTTTACTTTTAGGGGCGATAATTTGTCATCTTTGTCCAGGCGATAAACCAAGGAAAAATCTTCCTTTTTCTTACGCTCACGTTTTTTACTTTTCTCGTCGGTTTCGTCTGGCATGGCGGGCTTGAAGCGCAATGTAGCATTCGGGATGCGTACGACTTGTTTACGATCTGCGATGGCAATTTTGACATGCGCGGTCATACCGGGCAGCAATTGGCCCTCGCTATTATCCACGCCGACCACCACGTTATACGTCACGACATTTTGCTGCACGGTCGGGTTCAGGCGGATTTGTTTTACCTTGCCCTTAAAGTTTTTATCGGGGAACGCATCAACCGTAAAACGCACGGATTGCTCCACAAAAATGGCACCGACATCGGCCTCTGCTACGCTGGAATCTATCTGCATATCGCGCAAGTCTTTAGCGATTTGAAACAAAGTCGGCGTTTGGAAACTGGCTGCAACCGTCTGCCCCACATCAATGCTGCGCGCAACGACCACGCCGGATATTGGAGAACGGATTACGGCATAGCGCAGATTGATGCGATCACGTTCTACTTGTGCGCGCGCTAAGCGCGCTTGCGCCTGTGCAGCCTCAAAAGCTTGTGCAGCTTCATCCATCGCGCTTTGCGAAATGAAATTTTTGGTCAACAATTCTCGCGCACGTTTTTCTTTGGCATGCGCTAATTTTAGCGCCGCCTCGGCGTTGGCCTCATTCGCCTCACTTTGATGCAAAGTAGCTTGAAACAATGCAGGGTCCAACTCGGCCAGCACCTGACCCGGCGCGACTGGGTCATTAAAATCGACATGCAATTTTTTTACCGTGCCCGATACTTGTGTGCCGACATTCACCAACACTACCGGATTCAATGAGCCATTCGCAGTGATGATTTGATGGATATCGCCCACGTCCACCACCAAGGTTTTATACCGCGCCTGCGCGGGATCTTTTCCAACTAAAGCAAAGTAAGCGCCGCCCCCAAGGAGGGCAAGAACGATCACACTCAATACTGCTTTACGCAGGAAAAACGCCTTAACTTTATCCATAGACGATAGGACCAGAATTTACGAAGTGAGTTGCGGCACGAACGAAAAAGGGGCTCATGGCCCCTTTCCGTTCCCTGAGCTGGTGCCTTGTTATGCCTATTCCACGATACCCGGGTTCTTACTCATACCGATCAGTTTGGGCTGATTGAGCTTGACCTTCTTAATGACTTTCACACTGCGCAAATACTCAGCCACCACATCCCAAATTGGGGTGCCGGTGACATTTTCCTGAACTGAGGCCCAGCCGGCGACTAAATATTTTTTGTTTGAGTCAACCGGTTTGCCGCGCAAAATCATACTGCTGATACGACGGCCTGCCTTTTCATTCGGATTGCAGGTGTACTGTAAGCCCCCCACGCGCACCATGTCTCCACCCTGCTGATAATATGGGTCAGGGTTAAACAGGTTGTCGCCTACATCTTCCAGCACGTCTTTGATCTGCTGAC
>JAYVBU010000113.1:0-3654 GCA_043750335.1 Betaproteobacteria bacterium
ATACTTTTTGGAGTAAGCCTGCGATCATGATTTTTCTTCGACAAATAATTTAAGGTGCAGCCACAGCGCATTACGACACGCTACGACTGCACCTCTATATAGAGAAAGATCAGCCCGGCAGGTTCAAATAACGGGTGGGATTTTGCGCTGTGCCGTTCAAGAGCACTTCAAAGTGCAGGTGCGGTCCAGTGGAACGGCCCGTACTGCCAACTTCGCCGATTTTCTGGCCGCGCAACACGACATCACCTTCTTTTACCATACGCTTGGAAGCGTGGCCGTAGCGGCTTATCAGCCCGTTGCCGTGGTCGATCTCAACCATATTACCATAGCCGGGATGGTAATCCGAGTAGATGACTATCCCACCGGCAGCGGCTTTGATCGATGTGCCCGGGTCTGCCACAAAATCGACTCCTTCATGCATGGCGCGCTGCCCCGTAAACGGGTCTAAACGCCAACCATAATTCGAAGAAAAGAAACCTATCGACACGGGAGGTGCAGTCGGCAGCGCTGCTTTTCGTACTGATTCGCGCGATAGTATCGCGTCCATTACAGCCAATTGATCGGTCTTATCGTCAAGCACCCGACCTAATTTTCCCAACTCACTTTCAAAATCCTGCAAGCTTAAAGTCTCACCGGGTATTAGCACACCGCCACGACCCGGTTTGCGATCAAAACTGATTTCTTCTTTTTTAATTCCAGCGACTTTCGCTACGCGTTCGCCCAAGGCTTCAAGGCGTACTACCTGCGCTTGCATCTCCCCCACTTTGACCGCCATGGCGGACATGCGCTGTTGCATGGCGTCGCGGCTTTTGCTGACTTCAGACTCTTGTGAAGAAAGCAGGAGCTGCTGAACAGCGGGCACTTTCAAGCCACCAAACTGGAACAGGATGAGATAACCGAACAACCCGCTCGTCGCCAAGAACAACAGCAAGACGCCCGCGAAGAAAATGCCTGTCTGGCAACGGCCAACGCATAGGGTGCGCGCTTTGGTAAATCGGTTAGATACGAATATGATGTTCACACACATCCCCATTTAAAAGTTGCGATATGACTTCACGCAAGCTTGATTCATTTTTTAGCGAGTCGGGTTCCCCCTTGAGCCGTTTAGCCCTTGCGGCACAACGTCTCAATGTAATCTCGCGCATTTGGGAAACTGTCGCGCCTATTGGCTTGGCGCGTTCTTGTCGGGTCGGTCGCCTGGATGATGGCGTCTTGTCCCTTTATGCCGATAACGGAGCAATTGCCTCTAAAATCAAGCAGCAACTACCTAGTTTGCTCGACAGTTTTCAGAGGCGGGGGATGAAAATTACTGGAATTCGAGTGGAGGTGCAAGTGAAAATCCCGTTAACCGCAACACGGATCGCACCAAAATTGGGCATTTCTTCGCAGGGTTTGGCTAGTTTTGAGAAGCTTGACGCTGAGTTACCTGACTCTAAACTTAAGGAAGCGCTCGCTAACTTAATCAAACACCATCGCGGGTCACGCTAAAACGATTCTGCCTACTACAATCGCCACGGCGATAACCAAGACCAAGATCGCAGAGAATTTAAAAATTTGCCCCGCGAAGCGGAACCAGCGCTTATCTTTAAACAGTACGCCAGAAATCAGCGCACCGACGATAGCCAGCCCCACGATTAGAAGATAAAACCTAATAAATACAAGGGTCATTTCAGGAAACACCCTGTGTGTTTAATGCCACGGGTGTGGCGCTAAACACCCTGGGCCTGAAGCCTGGAAAATCCAAGAGGCGCTTCTTCCAGGCGATTAAAGGACACATATTCCCAAGCGGATTGATCCGCGAGCAGGCCGCGTAGTAATTGATTATTCAGCGCATGGCCGGATTTATGCCCGGTAAACGAACCAATTAGCGGGTGACCCAACATATATAGATCACCAATCGCATCCAAGGCTTTGTGTTTGACGAATTCGTCGTCGTAACGCAGACCGTCTGTATTCAACACCCGAAATTCATCCATCACAATCGCGTTATCCAGGCTCCCGCCCAGTGCCAGGCCGTTGTTACGCAGATATTCCACCTCATGCATGAAGCCGAAAGTGCGCGCGCGGCTAATGTCTTTAATAAAAGAGGTATCGGCGAAATCAACCGTGACGGCTTTGCCTGAATGCTCAAATACGGGATGCTTGAAGTCGATGCTCAAGGTGACGCGAAAGCCGTTGTAAGGCTCCAGTTTCACCCATTTATCACCATCCTCAATCAGGATGGTTTTCTTCACGCGAATAAAACGTTTCGGTGCGTTTTGCTCCTCCACTCCGGCGGATTGCACCAAAAAAACAAACGGGCTGGCTGAGCCATCCATGATCGGCACTTCGGATGCGGTCAAGTCGATATATACATTGTCGATGCCGAGGCCGGCCAAGGCTGACATCAGATGTTCGACCGTATTCACTTTCACCCCATCAGCTTCCAGCGCCGAACACATACGCGTGTCGGTCACTTGGAAAGGGTCCGCCTTGATCGTCACCGGCTGCGGGAGGTCAACCCGCCGGAACACGATCCCGGTATCGGCTGCTGCCGGACGCAAGGTGAGGGTTACCTTTTGCCCAGTATGCAAACCAACGCCGGTGGCGCTGATTACAGTCTTTAATGTACGTTGCTTAATCACGCTTTCATCCTAAAAAGCCAATGCGTCAAAAAACCGCATTTTATCATAGCGTTGACTTGCCCTGAATTTTAGAGGGAGCAAGCCCCTGGGCTAAAGCCCATTTTTTCAGCCAAACCCGTGCGCTGTCTTTAGTCCGCTTGCTTACGCAAGAATGCCGGAATATCGAGCAGATCGACGCCAGAAGCTTTCATCGCTTCGACCGCTGCTGCACGACGGCCAGAGCGAATCACTGCGGGTGCATCCGCTTCGGCATAGCCCATTTCATGCGCAAAACTGTCGGTGCCGGTTTTGACGATCACGAGCGGCTTCGGCTGACGCGCCTGGGACGGCATACCCAAACCTGTTGCGACCATGGTCACACGCAAATCGTCGTTCATGCTTTCATCGAATACCGCGCCAAAGATCACGGTCGAATCCTCCGCAGTAAATTCGCGGATAGTGTTCATGACTTCGTGAATCTCTTTCATCTTGAGCGAATGGCTGGCGGTGATATTCACCAACATGCCGCGCGCGCCAGACAGGTTTACATCTTCTAGTAGCGGGCTCTTTACAGCTTGTTCCGCCGCGCGACGACCGCGCTCAGCGCCCTGCGCCTTGGCCGAACCCATCATGGCCATGCCCATTTCGCTCATCACAGTACGCACGTCGGCAAAGTCCACGTTCACCAAACCGGGGCAGCTAATCACTTCGGCGATACCGGATACAGCGCCATGCAGCACTTCATTCGCCTCACGGAAAGCATCCAACACCGACACATCATCGCCCAAGACCTGCATCAATTTCTCATTCGGGATGATGATGAGCGAGTCCACATTTTGCGACAGCGCTTCAATACCGGCATGCGCCACTTTCAAGCGGCGACCTTCGAACAAAAATGGCTTGGTGACTACGGCTACAGTCAAAATGCCCAGCTCTTTTGCCACTTCGGCCACGACCGGTGCAGCACCCGTGCCCGTACCGCCACCCATACCTGCGGTGATGAACAGCATGTCTGCGCCGTCAATCGCTTCAGCGATTTTTTCACGATCTT
>JAYVBU010000114.1:0-17394 GCA_043750335.1 Betaproteobacteria bacterium
GTGCATGTGAATGTCTCCGGTGCCGGAGTTACCAAACATGTTAAGCACGAACAAGCCGCGATCAAGCTCCTGGAATGGCTCTCCTCGAAAAACGCGCAGAATTTATTTGCCGACGTTAATTTAGAATACCCCGCAAATCCCCTAATTAAACCCGATCCGGTAGTCGCCGCTTGGGGAAATTTCAAACAAAACCCGATCAACCTCGCCAAAGCGGGTGAGCTGCAAGCGGCCGCCGTAAAATTGATGGACCGCGCAGGCTATAAGTGACGCCACCGCGCGCGCCATTCAATGCAGCAAAAGCGCCCTTTGGCGCTTTTGCTTTTTTGCGGACCGCGTATTGGGACTTTTGGCGCATGTCCGCGCTGTCGATTGCCCTATTCACCTTAGCACCCATCATCGTCGTCTTCACCTATCTCGGCACACCGGATAACGGTGTCTGGACGCATCTCAAGCAAACCGTATTGTTCGAATATGTCAGCCATACCTTGCTGCTCGCACTTGGCGTCGGCGCGGGCACGGCGCTCATCGGCGTCTCGCTGGCTTGGCTCACGGCGGTATGCGATTTTCCTGGGCGTCGTTTTTTTTCTTGGTCCCTGATGCTGCCGCTGGCGCTACCCGCCTATGTCACCGGCTTCGTCATGATCGGCGTTTTTGATTTCACCGGCCCGTTGCAAACCGGGCTGCGCGAAGCGTTCGGCCCCATGTGGTTTCCGCCGATTCGTTCTGGCGCGGGCGTGGCGTTCGCGATGACCTTAGCACTCTACCCTTACGTGTACCTGCTAACGCGAAACGCTTTTCTCACCCAAGGTCGGCGCGCGCTAGAAGCCGCGCAATCGCTCGGCTTGAACCGCCGCCAAGGATTTTATCGCGTCGCGCTACCGCTCGCCCGACCATGGATCGCCGGCGGCGTCGCTTTGGTCATCATGGAAACGATCGCAGATTTCGGCACCGTCGCGGTATTCAACTACGACACTTTTACGACTGGTATTTATAAAGCCTGGTTCAGCTTGTTCTCGCTACCCGCTGCCGCGCAACTCGCCTCATTGCTCATCGTCGGCGTATTCGCACTGCTCTTGTTTGAACAATACTCGCGCAATCGCATGCGCTACACGCCCACCGGCCGCTCCAGCGGGCATGCGCGCATCACCCTGCATGGCAAGACTAGATGGCTGGCGGCGGCATGGTGTGCATTGATTCTGTTTTTTGCGTTCGTGCTGCCGGTCGGCGTGCTGCTGAAATGGACATGGAACGTATGGGCGCAAGACCTGGATGCACGCTACTTAGCCTATGCCTATCATTCGCTGCTCTTAGGCGCGTTATCGGCCCTGCTTTGCGTCTGGGCGGCTACTTGGCTCGCCTATGCCGCGCGCCAGCACCGCGATACCGCAATGAAACTCACCACGCGCCTAGCCACGCTAGGCTATGCCGTGCCGGGCGCGGTGCTCGCCATTGGCAGCTTTAGCTTAATCGCCTGGTTCGACAACGCTTATATTGCGTTCATGCAATCAATCAACTTACCCGCCGCACAAATTCTGCAAGGTACGCTGCTCGCCATGCTTGCCGCCTATCTCGCGCGTTTTTTGGCGGTAGCGCATCAGCCGGTAGATGCAGCCATGCAGCGCATTACAAAGAGCCAGGATGACGCTGCGCGCAGCCTCGGCCTGAGCACGCGCCAAGTGCTTACCCGCATTCATCTGCCCGCCCTGCGTGGGGGGCTCTTGACCGCCGCGCTATTAGTGTTTGTCGATGTGATGAAGGAAATGCCCATCACCCTGATGACACGCCCCTTTGGCTGGGATACGCTCGCCACGCGCATTTTCGAGATGACCTCGGAAGGCGAATGGGAGCGTGCCGCGCTGCCCGCGATAGCGCTGGTGATAGCCGGTCTGATCCCGGTGGTGATGCTGGTTCGACATTCGGAAAAATAACATGCTGCTTGAAGCTGAAAATTTAATTAAACACTACGGTGACAACACCGTCGTCGATGGCTTGTCCTTCACCCTAGCGCAGGGCGCAATTGGCTGCCTGCTTGGCCCCTCCGGCTGCGGCAAAACCACCGTATTGCGCTTGATCGCGGGGTTCGACCAGCTCAGCGAAGGCGAGATTCGCCTCGCAGGCCAAACCGTGAGTCGGCGCGGCGCAACGCTCCCCCCGGAGCGGCGTCAAATCGGCATGGTGTTCCAAGATTACGCGCTGTTCCCCCATCTCAATGTGCACGACAACGTCGGCTTTGGTCTGCATGGCTTAGCCCCGGCTGCGCGCGCCGCGCGTGTTACAGAAATGCTCGCGCTGGTCAATCTGAGCGAAGCGGCGGGAGCCTTTGTACATGAACTTTCCGGCGGCCAGCAACAGCGTGTGGCACTCGCGCGCGCACTCGCGCCGCGACCCCGTTTATTATTGATGGACGAGCCGTTTTCAAACCTGGATGTCGAATTGCGCGAGCGCCTCTCGCTGGAAGTGCGCGACATCCTCAAGCGTGAAGGCGCGACCGCCATCCTGGTCACCCACGATCAGTACGAAGCCTTCGCCATCGCCGATGAAATCGGCATCATGCACGAAGGCCGTATCCAACAATGGGATACGCCCTACAATCTGTATCACCAGCCGACGAACCGCTTTGTCGCCGATTTCATCGGACAGGGTGTGCTATTGCCGGGAACCGTTTTAAACCAGAATGAAATCGAAATCGAGCTGGGCATTCTAAAAGGCCATTTCCCCACCGAATGCAAACGCGGTTGCCAAGTGGACGTGCTGCTGCGGCCAGACGACATCGTGCATGATGACGATAGCCCCATGCAGGCGCAGGTCACCCATAAAGCGTTCCGTGGCGCACACATTCTCTACACCTTGCGCCTGCCCGGCGGCGGCAGCGCACTCTCCTTAGTCCCCAGCCATCACAACCATGCAATAGGCGAAAAAATAGGCATCCGCCTGATTGTCGATCATGTGGTTGCATTCCCAAGACGTTAACTTGTCATTTCCCCGCAAGGGGTATTAAATTCCCGCTCGTTTCGTATTTTTGCGGTTTCCCGATGTTTTCCAAACACATGATGTTGTCCGTCGGCACAGGTTTCGGTCTGGTGCTGGCCTTAATGGTTTCGCTGGCGGTGGTGGGTTTGACGCAGATGTCATCCATCAATGGCCGCCTCGAACGCATCGTGAATGAAAACAATAAAAAAGTGGAACTCGCCAGCGTGATGCGCGACTCGCTGCGCCAACGCATCATTTCCATGCATACCATCGTCAACGCACACAATAACCTCGAAAAAAACGAAGAGCTTCAACGTTTCTATGGCTATGGCATCAATTTCACCAATGCGCGTCAAAAAATGGAGAAAATGCTCTCCAATACAGCCGAAGAAGAAGTGCTCGGCCGCATCCGCTCCCTGGCCAAGGAAACCCAGCCCAAGGTAGTGCACGGCTTAGAATTGGCGATGGACGAGCGCAATGCGGAAGCGCTCAAGACCTTGCATGGCGATGCGATCCCCGCCCAACAAAGCTTGGTGGCAGAACTGGACACCATGCTGGCGTTGCAACGCAAAGCCAGCATGGACGCGGCGCAAGAAGCTGCTGCTGCTTACCAACACACAGAATGGCTGATGGTGTTGCTTGGTGCCAGCATGCTGTTATTGGGCTCGGCCATCGCAATTGTGGTGTTGCGCCGCGCCAGCCAACAAACGCTCGCTATCGAGCGTGAACAAATAAAATATAAAACGCTGTTCTCTACCAATTCAGACGGCATTGTGCTGTTTGATGAAAACGGTTTTTTTGACTGTAATTTGGCCGCGCTAACCATGTTTCAGTGCGCCAGCGTCGAGAATTTTTGCCGTCAACACCCCGCCGACCTCGCCCCGCCCACGCAGCCTGACGATACCCCCTCCGCCGATTTTGCCGCACATCAGGTAAAACTGGCCATGGAAAATGGCCACAGCGATTTTGAATGGCAAGGCATGCGGCGCGATGGCAGCATATTTCCATGTGAAATTTCACTGCACTTGATGGCGCTTGATAGCAAGGTAGTGCTGCAAGCCATCATGCGCGATATCACAGAGCGCAAGCGTGATGAAGATCGCGTCAAGACGGCCTATGAAACCGCGCTGCAAGGCTCGCGCGTCAAAACCCAATTCGTCGCCAATGTGAGCCACGAGATACGCACACCGATGAACGGCATCATCGGCATGGTGGGCCTGTTGCTCGACACCAAACTCAACGTCATGCAGCGCGACTACGCCGAGACAGTGCGCTCATCTGCCGAATCGCTGCTCGCGATCATCAACAACATTCTCGATTTCTCCAAAATAGAAGCGGGGAAAATGAGCCTGGAGATAGTGGAATTTAACCTGCGCGATACAGTAGAAGATGTCGCCGAACTGCTCGCCGAGCGCGCACAGAGCAAAAACCTCGAGCTCGTGTGTGACATACCGCCTGCCACGCCGATGCAATTGTTGGGTGACCCGGGGCGCATTCGCCAAATCCTCACCAATCTGATCGACAACGCGGTGAAATTTACCAACTACGGTGAAGTGCTCATCCGCGTGCGCTTGATTGATTTAGAAGAGCGCAATGCACAACTGCATATTTCCGTCACCGACACCGGCATTGGCATCTCAGCAGAAAGTGTGCAGCGCTTGTTCCAGGCGTTTTCCCAAGCCGATGGTTCCACCACGCGCAAGTATGGCGGCACGGGCCTGGGGCTAGCCATCTCCAAACAATTAGCCGAAATGATGGGGGGAGATATCGGCGTCATTAGCGAGCCGAATGTCGGCAGCACCTTCTGGTTCACCACCCGTGTGCAAAAACAAAGCGATCATCCCTTGTCGATTCCCGTTGCTGAAATTTTTCATGGCACACGCGTCCTGGTCGCCTGTAGCAATGCGGCGCTACGCGAATGCCTAGTGCGACAACTCGCGTCATGGCATATGCGTCCGGAAGAAGCCGTCAATCACCTCGAAGCCTTTGCCAAATTAGGGACGGCCAAAGCGAAAGGCCAAGCATTCACCTTGGCCTTGATAGATAGTCGGATCACCGAGGATGACGGGCTAACCTTGCCGAAAGCGATTCAACTCGATCCGGCCCTGAAAGAGACAAAATTGATCCTGCTGACCAATATGGCGCAACGCCTAAGCGCTCACGAGCTTGCATCGGGCGGCGTCAGTACGCAAATCCCCAAACCCGTCAGACTTGCGCGCTTATCCAATGCGATTGCCGGCGTACTGGGCATCGCGCCACAACCGGATGCGCGCGGCCCAGTACCCGGTCTGCGACTTGCCACGCTGCCGGTGCGCGTGCTGGTCGCAGAAGATAATGTCGTCAATCAAAAAGTCGTGATTTACATGCTGCGTAAATTAGGCATCCGCGCCGATGTCGCGGCAAATGGCCTGGAAGCGCTCGATGCAATGCAACGCCTACCCTATGACTTGGTATTGATGGATTGCCAAATGCCAGAGATGGACGGCTTTGAAGCGAGCATCGAAATCCGCCATCACGAGCTAATGAGTGGCCGCGCGCAGCGCACGCCGATCATCGCCATGTCTGCCAACGCGCGCGCCGAAGACCGTGACCGTGCGATGGGCGGCGGCATGGATGATTATCTGGTCAAGCCAGTCAAAGTTGAAGATTTGGAAAGCGCGCTCAAACGCTGGGTGCCGGGCTTCACCGAACGCTACGCTGCGGCGCAGGAGGAAATCATGATCGAAACCCAGCGCGGCATCTCCGGCGATAACCCGCCGATCGAAATGCGCAAAGTGGAAAGCATGTTCCGCAACGACGAAAAAGCCCAAAGCGAATTGCTTACGCTCTACCTTTCAAGCACACAAAGTCTGATCGAGCAGCTTTCCGCCGCCTGCGAAGCGCAGGAACGCACCAAGGCCGTCGCGCGCGCACATGAGATAAAAGGCGCGTCAGCCTATATCGGCGCGCATGAAATTCGCGAAATTGCCAGAAACATGGAACACGCCGCAAAGGCAGGCAGTTGGGAGAAAGTACAGGAAGGGCTGGATGAGCTGGAACCCGCCTTCATTCGTGCTTGGGCGTTCGTGAATGAGATTGAGCTTAACGAACAGGAATCTAGCGGCGCGCGTCAGGTTTCAGGCGACAAGCTTTCTGACGCCTCGCACTAGTAGCTCACCGTCCGCCATTCATCGTCCATCACGCGCGCGATGAAAGTCGTGGCATTCGCAACACCCGCTACTTCATCAATCATCGCATCGCGCTTCAATGCAAAGGCATCCATCGCCCCGCCGCAAGCATAGAATTTCACGCCGAGCTGGGCGGCGTCTTGCATGAAGCCATAGACTGATTTTGCACGATTGTCTGAAGGGTAAATTCGATCCGCAACGCCCTTGGCGAGCAGACGCACGGCGCGGCTGGCGAAATACACTTCCACTTCAAAATCCATCGCAGCGGCAGTCGCAGCTTGAAAAAAAGGCGTCCCGCACAAATGCGGCTGATCTGGGTCGATGCCGAGCAACATGATGGCGAGTTTTTCGGCCATGGCGAGTATTAGGTCTAGTGAAAGAGTGAAATTATGCGCCCAAGTGGCTAAGCGCGCCAAGCTTCCTTAACGCGGTAAACGCATTTCCGGCAGAACGCTGCACAAAAAAGTGGCAGCCTTGCGGCTGCCAAAGTCGGGGAGATCGCCCGCGTAATCCCGTCAAAGCGACGGCACTACGTTGGCAAAAACATCGTTACGCGGCGTGCTGTGTGTGCTGCGAAAAATTCGACAAAGTCGATTTAGCCTTCTCATCCACTGGGGCGTGATGCTTGCCCATCAAACTATTTTTTACTTCCGCGCGATACACGGTTTGTATCAAATCGGAGGCCAGCGCGCGCGCCTGCTGCGGGGTTAAGTAGAGCACAGCTTCATGCTCGCCAGAAATTTTAAACTCGACACATTCTTCTGCATCTGCACAGGTGTGGGGCTTGATGCTGAATTGCGCATCCATCGTACTTTCATTCGCCATTTGGTGTTTCTCCCATCGGTTGTCAGGGGGCTTGCTTAAACCTAACTGAGCAGCATTTATGCCACAACGATAAGAATTTTCAAACGATTGATTTTTAAAATATTTTTAATAATGATGCCTTGCATTGACGCGCGTATCAGTCCATTTTTCAGCAGACATGTCAGAAATCCGCGCATCTAAATCCGCTTCAGCAGCAGCCCTTTTACTTCCGCATCGGTCAACACAATCGGATTGGTCTTCATGCTCGATCCCCGGCAGTGGGCAACGACGTGGTCCAGCTCGGCCTCGCTCACGCCGTATTGCGATAAGCGCGGCAATTTCAACTGTGCACTCCATTGCGACAAGGTATGCACCAAAAAAACGCGCGCGCCGATGTCATCCAGGTGTGTGCGTCCACGGAATAAGCGCCCGATTTGCGCGTATTTTTCTAGCGCTTGATTGTCCGGCTCGCGCGCTTCCATCGCATCAATATTCGCGCGCGTTGCTTCGGCCACCAGTGTGCCGCACACCACCCCATGCGGGATCGGGTAAAACGCGCCTAAGGGTGAGGCCAAACCATGCACCGAACCCAGGCCGACTTGCGCCAGCGTGATGCCGGATAAAAGCGCGGCATACGCCATTTGCGCACGGGCAAAAGCCTGATCGCCCTGCCCTTCAAACCACGGCAAAAGGCTATCGCGCACCGCCGTCATGCCGCTGATCGCCAGCGCGTCGATCATGGGATTGGCGCGCGTAGAAACAAACGATTCGAGCAACTGCGTCAGCGCATCCATACCATTCGCCGCGATCAAATCCGGCGGGCAGGTATCGAGTAAATCCGGGTCCACTACCGCATAGCGCGCCACCAGTTGCTCATCTCGGAAAGATTTTTTAAAACCCTGTTTACCTTGCACCGAGAGCACGGCGTTTTTAGTGGCCTCCGAACCCGTGCCCGCTGTGGTGGGCACGGCGATAAAGGGCGTCGCCGGCCCCGCATAAACCATCTCCGGCCCCACGCCCTCCAAATAATCCATAACCGTATTGCCCGGCTTGAGCAAACCCGCGATTGCCTTTGCCGCATCCAGTACGCTGCCGCCGCCAATGCCAACTACGACATCGAACGCTGCACCTTTGAATTGTCGAACGGCCTCGTCCACCCATTGCGGCGAGGGCTCGCTGCTCACTTGCGTCGTTTCCCAATACAGGCCGTGCTGACGCATGCCATCCATCAGCCCTTCCCAGTGACGCGAGGTGCGTAGCGATTGGCCGCCAGTAACCAACAGCACACGCTTGCCGAAGCCCGCTGCCAAGACAGGTACTTTTTGCAGCGCCCCGCTGCCAAATTCAATATTGGGCAAGCGTGAAATGAAAAAAGGCAACGGACTCATTTATCCGGATTCCCCATGAATATTCCATGGTGTGGCACACCTTGGCGCGGGCTCTCCATCCACTCGGCGACCGTATCGCGCCAGAGCAGATAGTGCGCGGTTTGCTTGTGCGCTGCGGCGGCGTCTGCTGAGAGATACGCTTCGTACAAAACAAAACGCGTCGGATCATCCGCCTGCTGAAGCACGTCAAAACGATGGTTACCCGGCTCCTGTACGGCGTGCAAGTGATTTGCTTTGCTTGCCGCTATGAAATCGACAATGTGATCGAGTTTTACGTGAATATGAACGAGCGTGACATGCATGTGCCTTCCCCCTCTGGTGAGGAAAGGATTTTATCACTTGCTATAGAGATCAATCGGCGCAGTTGATGGGGCGGCGGACGCTAATGATTTTTCTGAAAGCGCTTCGACCAAATCAAAATCCCGGGCCTTAAGCGCAAGTTCCAACGGCGTCACGTCAGACGCGGCGCGTTGTCGAGTGTCCGCACCGCGCTGCACTAACAAGCGCGCCATTTCGACATAGCCATTGGCACAAGCTTTATGCAAGGGCGTCCAGCCCTCCTGCTCGCTATCATTCACCATCGCGCCCTTGTCGAGCAGTTTGCGCGCGATCTCCACATGGCCGCGACTGGCGGCTTGCAACAACGGCGTCCAACCATATTCTGTTTTTGCGTTGGCGTTGCCGCCCTTGTCGAGAATGAATCTGATCGCGCGCTCATAACCATTCAGCGCGGCCCAATGAATTGGCTCATACCCGCGATTCGCCTTGGCGCGAACACTGGCACCGCGCGACAGCAACATCATCGCGGTTTCTTCTTGCCCGTTGAACAATGCGACCATCAGGGGCGTCCATTCATCACTCCGCCGAACATCGACGGGCATCCCCGCGCGCATACAGTCGTAAGCCGTGCGCGTTTTGCCTTCTTCTACCAATTTGAACAAAGTATCGGAGGTAAAGGGTCGGCCGCTCGCTTCCAAATGCGCGACAAAGGCGGCTGATTCTTCCGCGCTCATGTCCGGCTCCAGGCTCCATGGGTCCGCTGCTTCCAGCGCATGATGCTTGTACTTTTCGTTCAATTGATTGAGGGTAAATATCTCGCGCCCGACATCCGGTGGAAAACCCTGACGGCCCTCGTGATCGGCCACCAATAGCTCGGCAAAGACATCATCCAGCGCATCCGTGCCCCAGGCATCTGAAATTTTACTCAGCACACGCGGAAAGAGCTTGCTCAAGCGCTTGGGAAACTTGTCTGGGTTGGCGGCAAGAATGTCGAATAATTTCGGGTTCATGGTTTAAAAAACGGCTGTTTGATAGGTTCACTTTAGGCTACTCAGTAAAAAAAGGGTACTTAATATCAACCTGTAACGATAATGCCTGAGTTCCTGTTTAAGTGAAATTTCAAGTCGTGTTTATGGCGTCCCACCCAGCGTTAGGGTGGGTACTGCCACTACGCCAAACTCATAAGCACCGATGTCCAATACGGCATCGAGCGGTCGCACTTCACGATTAGACGGATGGACATATTGAAACAAGGGGCTAAGTGCGAATCCCTCACTCGATGTGCCTAGTGCGCCGCCTGCATTGATAGCCGACGATAGGCTGGTCAGCCGATAGTCAAAGGCCGCTTGATTCACAAAGTTCGGCGTGGTCGTGCTCAGATTATTGGTTTGCGTTGCACTGCCGCTTACCGTGGTGCCGACACCCACAAACAGATTGTTGCTGACTTGCGCCGTCGTGCCGGCGCGAAGCGAGATAAAGGTTCCCGTGCTGCGATCATTCACCAAGGTATTGTTGACCGCGTAAAACGTCTGGAGCGGATTACTCGTGCTTTCTGCCGCATAGGACACGATCGCCGAGTTATCGGTCAGCGCACCTTGCTCAATGACATTGCCAATCAGATACGTCAGACCACCATCAGGAAACTCGGCTTCGTAACTTGATGTGCCAGATTCGCCAGTGAGCCGGTTGTAGAGAATGTGATTTTCTTTAGCGCGGCTTTTGAGCAAGTGGCCGAGCGTGGCGTGATGTGAATAGTTGGATTTAAACACCAGCTTGTCCGCACTCGTAATATAGAGATTATGCGTACAACCGTAGCCCGCCGGGCAACTGCCGTTGTAGCCGAATTCAGAATACTCGATCAACATTTGCCCAGCACCCCCCAGTATGCCGTTTTCGTTGTTGTGGAAGTAGCCATTGCACACGCTCAGATTTGCGCCCTCTGCACGAATGCCTGCGCCATTTTTATCGGGCACTGCCGCATTGGAGAATTCAATATTCTCCACCTTGATATTGCTGCCGCTCGTCACCCAAATAGCCTTGCCATTTTCAAGATCGTTGCCCGCCGTATAGGGAATCAGTTTTGTCGCATGCATATGCGCCCGCCCACCTATCCCGCGCAGGGTGATGTCATTGGCTCGCCATACGACGATATTGTCATCGTACTGCGCGGCATCCATCTCGATCACATCGCCGTCTTGTGCCACGGCGGCGGCGGCTAACACACTCGGATAATTTTTTCCTACGCCCACCGTGAGTACGTGCGCTGGCGCAAAGTTATAAGTGATTGCGCCGTCAGCAACATCCATCACGGCCACACGCTGAAACACGAGTGTTTCATTCGTCGTAGAAACATCGCTCGCGGCTTGATTGGTAAACGCCAAGGTGTATTGTCCATTGGCTATTGCGCCTGTGTCATAGCGCCAAATGCACGCGCCATTATCCTGGGTCGCCGTCACGATTTTCAGTGGTTGCGCGCCCGTGCCGCCTACGTCATCTGGCGTCACATTTCCCGCGTAGAGATAGACCGCGTTTTGCAACAGATTCGCGATGAGCGAACTATCTATCGTGCCAGAGAGTGTGGACGTGCCACCCGTCAGCGTCACCGTTGCGCTTTGTGTTGCGCTGCCCCCCGCGCCGCTACAGCTCAAAATAAACGTGCCCGTCGCGCTTAGCGTACCCGTGGACTGATTGCCACTCACTGCCTTGTTGCCGCTCCATGCCCCGCTCGCGGTGCAACTCATCGCATTGGTGGATGACCAGGTGAGTGTGCTGCTCCCACCCGCGCTGACGCTGAGGGGATTAGCGCTGAGGGTGACAGTCGGCGCGGCGTCGATGACGGTGATGCTAACTGAAGCCGATGTTGTACTCGCGTCAATGTTGTCGTAGGCCGTGGCACTCAGGCTGTAGCTGCCTGTCGCAACCCCGCTCCAAGCGTAGCTGTAGGGTGCGCTGGTGTCCGTGGCGAGTAGGGTTGCGCCATTGTAGAACTCAACTTTGCTGATCGTGCCGTCGCTATCTGTCGCGCTTGCATCAAGCGTAATGCTGGCAGGCGCACTGTAGCTTGAGCCGCTGGCCGGGTTGATAAGGCTAACCGTAGGCGCTTGGTTGGCGGCGGCGCTGGCTTTGCCACTTTGATCCCAAGTTGCGCGCCCGTTGTAGAGCATAAAAGACATGCCGCGCAAAGTTCTGCCTTCCAGGCCGAGCAGATTGGCTGATACCTCGAGCCGCACCCATTGCCCGGCAGCGGGCAGCGCACCCATGTAGTAGCGGCTGGCGCTGCCGTCGATGCCTTTATTGATGAGATTTTCTCCCCAGTACGCGCGATGTTCCCAGGTGCCGTCATGCCATTGCAGCATGATTTCGCTGGGCGGGCTGGCGGGATCGAGATACACATAGGCGTAGAGGGTTTCGCCTGTGCCGATGGTGAGACGGCCTGCGACGGGTACGTTCTGAAACAAGTGTTGGTGCAGACCTTTTTTATTCGCCGACTGGTGTGCCAAACTGCCGCTGTAAGGTGGGGGATTGCTACTGACCCAGACCCAAGTTTCATTACCACCCGTGACAGCGCCGCTGGGTATAGCGTCTTCGACCCAGATCGTATCGACCGCTTGTGCGACTCCACTCAGCGCGAGAATACCCAGCACAAACAAGCGCAATAAAAACGCACGAAGTAGCGGCATGACTGACTCCTTTGGGTAATTCGCACACGAGTCATCGCGCGATTTTTCGGGCACCCCCCCGATTATCGAAAGGAAAAATGTGCGGTGACACGCTATTAACGAGGCACAATCGCAAACTGAGGTTGGGCAGAATAATCCGGCTTGACGGCTCTGCTGTTGAAGATATCCCACGCTGCTTGCGCGTTTGCAATCCCCGATGCCACAGCAACCGCTAATGCGGGCTGCATGTTAGAGGGGTAGCCTGTCGCGGAGGAAGAATAGCCAGTCATCTCACCGGCCTTATAAGTTCCGGTGGCAAACACGGTATTGACGCTATGCGAAAGCCAATCCGCCTGTGCCTGGCTAGCGCAGGCGGTATCAATAAATTTTGTTCCATCGGTAGCGGTCAGCGTTCGAACAGTCGCCGCGTAACTTTCTGCAAAAGAGCCATAGACGGGTGATGTCTCTGTCGCGCGCACCGCCAAGCTATAGACCGCGCCAACGATCCAGCAGTAACCGGGGTCCGTCATGCGGCCCACTGGAAATTTCGATTTCCAAACCAGAATCGGCTGTGCATCAGCGTAAGCCAATTCAGCGAGATAGCCCATGCTCCAGGTGAAAAAATCATCCTGCCAAGGCGCGATGCCCGTTTTAATGCCTTGCAATGTATCGTAGAGAATAGGCTTGTATTCATAGGTTTCCGTACCGTCGATAATCCCCAATTGGTTCGGATTAGCAGTGACATAAACCGTGTTGTAATGCGCGAAATTGTTGCTCAAGGTAGTGCCAAAATATGATTTCAAGGGGTGTGAATCAGGCGTGATGTAAGCGGCTTGACCCAGGGTTCTCAAACTCCACGCTTGCGCGCGCAGTTGATCGAATTTTACCAAGCCCTTTTCGTATTCGTGATAGAAGGCATCCGTTCCCAAGAAATTCCAAGCTGTCCAAAATTGCAATTCTTCCAAATAGAAGTAGTCGCCGGTCACCAAGTAAGGCAGATACGCCAATGAAGGCTGATGCGAGGAATCTGGCGTCAGCGGCGTCACGCAAAGCGTGGTGCTGTTATCCACGCAGCGCGGCACGGGCAGGGGGCCTGACCCGACCAGATTGCCGTGGACGCTCAAATTTCGATAGGGCGCATTGGTCGCCGGATCATTGCCCACTTTATCAATACGCACCGGCATATCGTTAGCGTCGGTTTCATCGCGATAGTGCATCGGCCAGCTGCCTGAGCCATCGGCAATGCTTAACATCACATCCTTGGCGCGAGGATCCATCGACAAGAGATAGATGACATACCATCCGGGCAGAGGGCCGATGTCGATGCGCCCACCAGTTGAAGGCATATAGGGATTCGCCAAGCCTATTTTCATCGGGCCGGTTTTGTCTGCCGTCAGCGCCGACACCAAAGCCGCTATCGCACTCTCCGTCGGCACGACTGTACGGTCGTAATTGGGCAGCGCTTTGGTGGCGATCAAATAATCTGTATTGTGCATCAGCGCAATTTGCGGCGCGCTGGTACCCCACCAGTAAACCTTATGCCAACGCGCATGATGGTAGTGTTCCAGCGCGGTATAGGAATCAACCTCGACACCCCCCACGTACACTTTGGCATCGTAAGTAAAATTTTGTGCGCCTGCGGTAAAGGTGCGCGTGTTCTCAATCGCCACATCCACTTTGGCTTTTTTGTTACCCGAATAGGCGCGCACAGCAAAGCGCGCCGTCAAATGGGGGTGCGCTGCGCCGCTAATCGTATTGAGCAATGGGGCAGACACAATCCACTCGTTCGCGCTTGCCCCGCCTAGCCATTGCATATAGGGGCCAGCCAACAAACTTTCGGCTGAAGCAGTGTAGGTTTCAGCGCCGATTGTTAGCCGCACACTTGACGTGAATCCTGCAGCGAGCAAACCAGTGGGGGACGCGGGCGTAGTGGCAGATGCCTTCGCGCTATACAGGGAAATGGTTTCCGTCTGGCCCACCGCTAAATTAGCGAGCACAGCAGAGATAACACCATGGCGCACCGAGCCATCGGCATGCGTTGATTTGATATCCAGCTGAAGCGGTATCACAGCGCCGCTGCTCAGTGTGCCTTTGACCGTTGTGCCCGCCGCGACATCACCTGCTTTAAAAACTTGCCCAAAGGTAAGTGGCAGTTTGGTTTGTGCCGTACCGGCGCCGGTATTGACGACACTGATCGAGGTGAAAATTTTGGGGGCAGTACCGACCGACACCGTGACAGACTTAGCTGTCGTGCCGCCGCTGCCTGAGCAGGTCAGCACAAACAAACCCGTTGTTGTCAGTACGCCCGTGTCTTGACTACCGCTAAACGCCTTGGGGCCGCTCCACGCGCCGGATGCGGTGCAACTTGTCGCATCGGTAGCAGACCAACTCAGCGTCACACTGCTGCCGGATAAAATACGACTGGACGAAGCGCTCAATGTTACGCCAGGTGTCAGAGCAGCAAACGCCGGGCTCGATACCAAGAATACGCCCAGCAAAAAGACAGTAGAAAAATACTTGTGGCGTAACATCATGGTCTGGCCCTCTTCATCAATATGCAAAGCAAATTACGCACTCTTGAAGAGAAACATTCTACGGCGTTTCAATCCGCCAGCCAGGAGATTACATAGATTTCACGGGAAAATTAGGCCGTATGCAACTACGCAGCCTGAGCCGCCTCGCCTTTGGTAAACACGATGACGCCGCCGCGCGCATCGACGTGAATCGTATCCTTCGCGGCAAAATGCCCGGAGAGAATTTCCTTCGCCAGCGGGTTTTCGATCTGCGCCTGGATCGCGCGCTTCAAGGGCCTTGCGCCGTAGATCGGATCGAAACCGGCTTGCGCGATTTCGTTCAGCGCGGCGTCGGATAGGGTGATCCCCATCTCCATCTTGGCCAAACGTTTAGCCAAATATTGAATCTGAATTTTAGCGATGGATTTGATCTGTGCTTCGCCCAGCGCGTGAAACACCACCACCTCATCCACGCGGTTGATGAACTCTGGGCGGAAATAATTTTTCACTTCACCCAGCACCGCGAGCTTGATGATTTGCGGATCGTCGCCTGCCATTTGTTGAATCATCTGGCCGCCCAGATTCGAGGTCATCACGATCACCGTGTTTTTAAAATCGACGGTACGCCCCTGACCATCGGTCAGGCGGCCATCGTCTAACACTTGCAACAGCACGTTGAATACATCGGGGTGCGCCTTCTCTACCTCGTCGAGCAGGATCACGCTGTATGGTTTACGCCGCACTGCTTCAGTTAGATAGCCGCCCTCTTCATAACCGACATAGCCGGGGGGCGCGCCGATCAGCCTTGCTACCGAATGTTTCTCCATGAATTCGGACATGTCGATGCGGATCAGATGATCTTCTGAATCGAACAAGAAATTCGCCAGCGCTTTGCATAGTTCCGTCTTGCCTACGCCGGTGGGGCCGAGAAATAGGAAGGAACCATAGGGCCGACCCGGGTCAGACAAGCCCGAGCGCGAACGCCGGATTGCGTCCGACACCAAGCGCACCGCCTCGGATTGCCCCACCACACGCTGGTGCAATACGTCTTCCATAGCGAGCAGTTTGTCACGCTCACCTTGCATCATTTTTGAAACCGGAATACCTGTCGCGCGCGATACCACTTCGGCAATTTCTTCTGCGCCAACTTGGGTACGCAGCAACTTCAAGCTCGGCTTGCCTGCTTCTGCCGATTGCGCGTGCTTTAACTGCGCTTCCAATTGCGGGATGCGGCCATATTGAATCTCGGACATTTTTTGCCAATCACCTTGGCGTTTTGCTTCTTCCATCTCCACCCGCACGTGGTCGAGTTCTTCCTTGATGTGCTGTGCGCCTTGTACCTGGGCTTTTTCCGCTTTCCAGATTTCTTCCAGATCGCTGTATTCTTTTTCCAACTTGGCGATCTCGCCTTCCAGCAAACCGAGGCGCTTTTGTGAGGCTTCGTCTTTTTCTTTTTTTACCGCCTCGCGCTCGATTTTGAGTTGAATCATGCGCCGCTCCAGACGATCCATGGATTCCGGCTTGGAGTCGATTTCCATGCGAATGCGCGCCGCCGCTTCGTCGATCAAGTCGATGGCCTTGTCCGGCAAAAAGCGATCTGTGATATAGCGATGTGATAATTCTGCCGCCGCCACAATCGCCGGGTCGGTGATGTCCACGCCATGGTGCACTTCGTATTTCTCTTGCAAGCCGCGCAGAATAGCGACGGTGTCTTCCACCGAGGGCTCGCCCACCAGCACCTTTTGAAAGCGGCGCTCTAGCGCGGCATCCTTTTCGATATATTTGCGGTATTCATCCAGCGTGGTCGCGCCGACGCAATGCAACTCGCCGCGCGCCAAGGCGGGCTTCAACATATTGCCCGCGTCCATCGCGCCTTCGGCCTTGCCCGCGCCGACCATGGTGTGCAGCTCGTCGATAAAAACAATGGTGCTGCCCTCGTCCAGCGCCAATTCCTTCAGCACGTTTTTCAAGCGCTCTTCAAACTCACCTCGATATTTTGCCCCGGCGATCAAGGCCGCCATATCCAGCGATAACACGCGTTTGTTTTTCAAGGTCTCGGGCACCTCGCCATTCACAATGCGCTGTGCCAAGCCTTCTACTATCGCGGTCTTGCCCACGCCGGGTTCGCCGATTAACACCGGGTTATTTTTGGTGCGGCGCTGCAAAATCTGAATCGTGCGCCGAATTTCTTCGTCACGCCCGATCACTGGGTCCAGCTTGCCTTGGCGCGCGCGCTCGGTGAGATCAATAGTGAATTTTTTCAGCGACTCGCGCCCGCCTTCTGCTTCTGGGTTTTGTACCGACTCACCGCCGCGCACGGCAGTGATGGCTTGTTCGAGCGATGCACGGTTAGCGCCGTTTTCTTTCAGCAAGCGACCCGTGTCGCCTTTATCATTGGCCAAGGCCAACAAAAACATTTCCGAGGCGATGAAAGCGTCGTTGCGTTGTTGCGCTTCCTTGTCGGTAACGTTGAGCAAATTATTTAACTCGCGCGAGATCGACACCTCGCCACCGTGCCCCTCAACCTTGGGCAAGCGCTCAATACTTTTATGCAACGCCTGTTTCAGCGCCGCGACATTGGCCCCGGTGCGCGCCAGAATCGACGCGGTGCCGC
>JAYVBU010000115.1:0-3604 GCA_043750335.1 Betaproteobacteria bacterium
GCTTGCACCGCTTGAGCACGACCGATTTCGCCGCCATCGACTGTCACCGCGCTATTCAACGCCATGTTCTGCGGCTTGAACGGCGCGACGCGAATGCCCCGGCGATACAACACGCGGCACAATCCAGCGACCAGCGTACTTTTGCCTGCGTCCGAGGTAGTGCCTTGAATCATGAGCGTGTGCGATGACATTGCCGGATTATCTCATGATGCAGAGCGCGCTTTTATGCGCTGTGTTGTTGGATAAGGTTTTCGGCGACCCGCGTCGCTTTCATCCGCTGGCGGGCTTTGGGCACATCGCCGCGTGGATCGAAGCGCGCATGAATCGCTCACCGCATAGCCACCAGCGCATGCTCGGCGTGATCGCCGTATTTTTGCTACTCGCGCCGCTCACTTTCGCCAGTTATTTCGTTTCACAGATTCCCATATGGGGCTGGTTCGCGCAAACGCTGTTGCTGTATTTCGCGCTCGGTATGAATAGT
Organism: Betaproteobacteria bacterium; assembly: GCA_043750335.1. Lineage (GTDB taxonomy): Bacteria > Pseudomonadota > Gammaproteobacteria > Burkholderiales > Thiobacteraceae > RBG-16-58-11. Next base: position 482 of record JAYVBU010000115.1, read on the forward strand.
CTCGCCCAGCACGCGCGCGCCGTGCAAGACGCACTGGATGCGCGCGACCTCAGTGCCGCACGCATGGCGGTGGGCATGATCGTCAGCCGTGATACCGGCGCGATGCAAAGTGATGATGCCGCTCGCGCCACCATCGAATCGGTATTAGAAAATGGCAATGATGCCGTGTTTGGCGCGGTGTTCTGGTTCGTGCTACTGGGTGCGCCCGGCGCGGTGGCGTATCGCCTCGCCAACACCCTAGATGCGATGTGGGGCTACCGTACGTCCCGTTTTTTCTATTTCGGCTGGGCGGCGGCGCGGCTCGACGATGCGCTCAATCTCATTCCCGCACGGCTCACCGCGCTCACCTACGCGCTGCTCGGCAACTCGCGTCACGCTTTACAGTGCTGGCGTGTGCAAGCGCGCCACTGGTACAGCCCCAACGCCGGGCCGGTGATGGCTTCCGGCGCAGGTGCGCTGGGCATCGTACTTGGCGGCGCAGCGATTTATCACGGCGAAACAAAACCACGCCCTACGCTTGGCCGTGGACAAGCCGCGCAAGCGGCGGATATCACCCGTGCCATCCGCTTAGTACAGCGCGGCTTGTGGCTGTGGGTCGCAATCATCTTTTTCGGCGCATTGCGCCATGCTTAATCACGGCGGCAAGCTTGTGCAGGCTGCACAGCGTTACGGCATTGCAGTGGAGAACTGGCTTGATCTCTCCACCGGCATTAACCCAATCGGCTGGCCGGTTCCCGCGCTGCCGCCCGACACATGGCGACGCCTGCCAGAGGAGGCGGACAACCTGCTGGACGCCGCTCACGCGTACTACCACACAGCGCACCTACTCGCCGTCGCAGGCTCGCAAGCAGCGATACAAGTACTGCCCATGCTGCGCGCTGCTGGCCGTGTCGGCATACCGCATCCCAGTTACAGCGAACACGGCCACGCCTGGGCCAAGCAACATCAAGTGACCGTTCTTTGCAGCAGCGAAATAGACAGCGCCATAGATCACGTGGACGTACTACTACTGTGCAATCCCAACAATCCCAGTGGTGAACGTTTCGCGCCCGAAACCCTGCTCAATTGGCACACGCGCCTCGCCCCACGCGGCGGCTGGCTGGTGGTGGACGAAGCCTTCATCGACGCCGAGTCTGCGCTGAGCATCGCCTTCCACGCGGGAAAAGAAGGCTTGATCGTGCTGCGCTCCCTGGGCAAATTTTTCGGCCTGGCTGGCGCACGCATAGGTTTTGTCGCTGCTTGGCCCGCACTGCTGACGCAAATGCAAGAAGCCCTCGGCCCCTGGGCTATCAACGGGCCCGCCCGCGCTATCGCCCGCCTCGCCCTGCAAGACAGTACCTGGCAGCAACACACACGGGAACAACTACACCATGACAGCGCGCGCCTCGCCGCACTGCTCACACAACACGGCTTAGCGCCCACGGGCGGCACCACACTATTTCAATGGATACGCACAGATCGCGCTGCTGCGCTGCACGAAACGCTAGCGCGACAAGGTATTCTCACGCGCCTGTTTGATAGCCCATCAAGTTTGCGTTTTGGTTTGCCGGGTACGGAGGGAGAATGGATGCGACTAAAGACAGCTTTGGAGAAGCAATCATGCGCTTGAAAAATATTTTTACCACGGAGTACACGGGAGTTCTTTTCAATGCCCCCTTGAGGGGTGAAAAGTGCAAACAAGCCTTACACCCGCGACGCGCCAATTACCTTCGTTCTCTGCTTTACTCCGTGCCCTCCGTGGTTCAAGCTATTTTATTTTTACTCGCCTTCGCAACCCCCGCCCACGCCGAGATCAGCGTGCGCGACGACAGCGGCCAAACGGTTCATCTTACCCAAGCACCGAAGCGCATTATCAGCCTCGCCCCGCACATCACCGAATTGTTATACGAAGTCGGCGCGGGCAACCGCATCGTTGGCGCGGTCGCTTACAGCGATTATCCGGAGGAAGCGAAACGCATCCCACGCGTGGGCGGCTATCGCTCATTGGATATGGAAGCTATCGCCGCCTTGCGCCCCGATCTCATCGTCGCCTGGGCCAGCGGCAACACGCCCGCACAAATAGAGAAGCTCAAGCAACTCGGCCTGCCAATTTATCTTAGCGAACCAAAACGTATCAACGATATCGCCAGCTCCCTCGCACGACTCGGCACACTCACTGGCAATAACGAAGTCGCGCAACTCGCCGTCACCAAATTTAATCGGCAACTCACCGCACTGCGTTCAAATTACGCGGGCCGACCCCCGGTACGCGTGTTTTATCAAATCTGGAATAGCCCGCTCATGACCGTCAGCGGCGAACAAATCATCGGCGATGCGATACGACTATGCGGTGGCGAAAATGTATTTACTGCCTTGCCCACGCTCACCGCCACCGTCAGCCTGGAAGCCGTGCTGCAAGCCGACCCCGAAGTCATCGTCGCCAGCGGCATGGGCACCCAACGCCCCCCCTGGCTCGACGACTGGAAACGCTGGCCTCGCCTACGCGCCACCAAAGCCGACCAACTTCACTTCGTCTCAGCCGATTACATCAACCGCGCCACGCCGCGATTGCTGCTTGGTGCAGAAAGTTTGTGCAAGATTTTGGAGGGGGCGCGGGGGAAAAGCGGACTTCGATAATCCTAAGAAGCCGATTGTCAGGTTCCGACCCTAAGTGGAAATTGGGGTGGTTTATGGTGATCGTCTCGTCTTCGGCCTTAGCGGACCCAGTCAAACGGCATCTGGAACTTTCGCTATGCGCCCTTAACAGCCATTCCTAAATATGCAAAATTCCGTACAGTTTCTCTCTGGAGGCAGATTATAGTGAGATTTGATAGTTTATCGGATTATTGTAAACTCACAAAACTCTGTATAAAATCACGCTATGGATGCTATTCGTAATCCCTTTTCACCAGGTGCCGGTACTCCGCCGCCAGAGCTTGCTGGTCGTGACGAGTTGCGAGAATCTCTGCGCGTTGCGTTCGAGCGCGCCAGAATCGGGCGTCCCGCCAGGAGCGCTATGTTAGTAGGCTTGCGCGGCGTCGGCAAAACGGTTCTTCTTGATCGCGTACGAGAAGATGCCGAAGCTGCTGGCATCCATACTATCCGAGTCGAAGCACCGGAAGGTCGCTCTCTTCCTGCGATAAT
>JAYVBU010000116.1:0-17213 GCA_043750335.1 Betaproteobacteria bacterium
TTCAACTTTGGTTCGCGCCCATGGCGTTCTGCGTAAAAATTTCAAACTGGATTTGATGCTAGGGTCGTGCGTGAAGCAGCGCACCGGCACGGCAGCAGCCATCGCTACCCAACCCATTCGCTCGGAGAGTTGGGTCACGATCATCTCCAAGGTGATGCCGTCCAAACTGGGGCGGTTAGCGGATTTTTTCGTCGCGTTCATGTCTGTATTTTACCGTCTGCTAGCCTGCCTTGAGCGATTACAATGGGCGCTCTTTGATTATAGGATGCATATCGCATGTCAGGTCCCATCCGTCTCGCAAAACGTCTAGTCGAGCTCGTCTCCTGCTCGCGCCGGGAGGCTGAGCTGTATATCGCAGGCGGCTGGGTCATGGTGGATGGGGTCGTGGTGGAAGAACCGCAATTCATGGTGTCGCAACAAGCGGTGACGCTCCACCCTGAGGCGAGCCTCACCCCGCTTGAGCCGGTGACGATTTTGTTTCACCAAACGCTCGGCGCAAATGCTGAGATACAAATTTCCACCGATACGCAGGCGGCAGATGACGCCTCCGGCATTCACCGACTCAAGCAACATTTCTCTCGCCTGACGCCATGCTCACCCTTAGAACCGAATGCGAGCGGTTTATGCGTATTTACCCAAGACTGGCGCGTGGCGCGCAAGCTGATCGACGATGCCGCCAAGATCGAGCAAGAATATGTCGTGGAGGTCGCGGGCGAGATTGTCCCCGAGGGGCTCCGGCGACTTAATCACGGACTGACATTTAATGGCCGTGCGCTGCCCCCGATTAAAGTCAGTTGGCAGAATGAAACCCGGCTGCGATTTGCGCTCAAAGGCGTACAAGCCGGGCAGATCACGTCTATGTGCGAAAAAGTCGGGCTCACGGTTTTAGGGATGAAACGCATCCGCCTGGGACGCGTGTCGATGGCTAAATTGTCGCCGGGGCAGTGGCGCTATTTGATGTCACAGGAACGGTTTTAAGTAGAACAGCGGTCACGAAATGACCTTAACACCATGACGCAGGAGCACCGGTATGTCCCTGGCTGAGCTATTTGCTACCTATGGTTACTATGCGGTTTTTCTCGGTACGTTCATAGAGGGGGAGACGGTTCTTCTGTTGGGCGGAATCGCCGCGCATCGCGGGTATCTCGATCTGCCTACGGTCATCGCTGTGGCATTTGCCGGAGGATGGCTCGGCGATCAGTTCTACTTTTTTCTTGGACGGCGATACGGCCAAGCAATCTTGATGCGCTTTCCCGCGCTGCAAATCCAGGCGCAGAAAGCGCAGCGTTTGACCCAGCGCTACCACGCGCCATTGATCTTGGGGATGCGTTTTCTTTACGGATTGCGCACCATTGGGCCAATGGTGATTGGCATGAGCGCGTTACCGGCCTTTCACTTCGTCTTGCTGAATGCGCTTGGCGCAATCATTTGGGCAGTCATCATCACCACGTTGGGATACGCGTTCAGTAACGTAATCGAAACACTGATGCCACAGGTCCAGCATTACGAAGAATATATTTTTATTGGCATACTTGCGTTGGGCGTTTTGGTTTGGCTGATGAGGCGAGTAAAAAAATAGATGAAAAAGCTGTACGTATTCTGGGGTTGGGCAAAAAGCAGGCCCAGTCGAGTGAGAATTGAACTTTAATCGAAATCCCCAGGTCATTCTGTAAACCCGCATCGGCATTGTTGGTAGCGGTTGCGAGCGGAGCAGGCCATCCGTCATTGGGCGAACGACACTATTTTTTCTCACACTGAAAGGCTGCCATGTCGGACTTGAAAGACCCTAGGGTATTTTTTGCCGCCGAGAGAACGCTGCTGGCGTGGAACCGTACTAGCCTCACCCTAAGCGCATTTGGTTTTGTCATTGAACGCTTCGGATTATTCGTGACTGTGCTGCTGCCCAATCATGCGCATGCTTCGCAGCGCGGGTTTTCCTTTTGGGTCGGCATGGCGTTCGTTTTGCTGGGCGCCAGTGTCGCCGCTTATTCCGCTATTCAGTTTCGACGCGTCGTTAAAACTTTAAAGCCGATCGAAATTCCCGATGGCTATCGCACAAACGCGGGTGTATTCGTCAACCTAGCGATTGCAATGCTTGGTGTGGTCATCATGATCTATCTTTTCAGCGGCATTTAATTCATGCGTGATAGTGGCTATTCAGCTTGTCCAGGAGAAAAATGTTCAACCTGTTTCTCGATAGTCATTTACCAAAAAAATTAAGGTAGCTGGCGGTGGATCGTTCCAGCGAGGCTACCCTTATGAGACGACTGACTAAAAAATGAGTACCACACCCAACCCATCCAGTAACGAAGATGCCCCAGGCCGACCAGGTATTGCGCCTACTTGGTGCAGCAGCGCCAAGGAAACAGTGGGCTGCGCCTTGGGGCCTTCGCGCGTGTGGTTCACGATCGGCGGCGGCATCGTGAACGAAGTATTTTATCCGCGTATCGACACGCCGCAGATTCGCGATCTTGGCTTCATCGTGGCCGACGATCAGGGGTTCTGGGTCGAGGTGAAGCGCTTGGATAGCCATCAATTGGTCTGGGCGGCGCAGGGCATTCCCGCGATAGAGATTCTGCATCATCATGAGCGCTTTGAACTGAGATTGCGGGTGGTGCCCGATCCGCTTCGTGACGTATTGCTGATTGAGCTTCATCTGAAGGGCGAACCGGGTCTCAAACCTTATGCACTGCTCGCGCCGCACTTGGGCGGCACGGGCTACGATAACCAAGCCGAGGTGAACGTCTATCGCGGTCGCCGCGTGTTGTGGGCAGAACAAGGCCCTTTCGGTCTGGCCTTGGCCGCAGTAGATCATGACCAGCGCGATGCTTGGGCTCGTGCCAGCGCGGGGTACGCCGGCACCAGTGATGGCTGGCAGGATTTCACTCGGCACGACCGCATGCGCTGGCAATACGCAAACGCCGGCCCCGGTAACGTGGCGTTGATGGGCGAGTTGCCACGGCAAGCAACGCTGGCTTTGGGTTTTGCCAGCAGCAAGGAGTCGGCGGCTACACTGGCCATCTCCGCCCTATTGCAACCTTTCGAACAACCTTGGCAACAAGTGCTTGATGACTGGTCGGTATGGCATCGCCGTTGCGCAAAAAAGTGTGCAGGACAGCACAACATCCCCGACGCGCTGCTTGACCAGTTCAATACCTCTGCCATGGTGCTGCGTGCCCATCAAGACAAAATCTATCCAGGAGCGATGGTGGCTAGTCTCAGTATCCCTTGGGGAAATACGCGCGATGATCGCGGTGGATATCATTTGGTATGGCCGCGTGATTTGGTCGAGAGCGCGGGCGCATTAATAGCGCTGGGCGACGAAGAGCAAGCGCGCGATATTCTGCGTTATCTCATCGCAACCCAACATGCGGACGGGCACTGGAATCAAAATCAATGGCTCGGTGGAAAGCTTTTCTGGCCGGGCGTGCAGCTCGATGAATCGGCTTTTCCGGTGCTGCTTGCCGCCAGCTTGGCGGAGCGCGATGGGTTGAACGGTATTGTTGTCTCCGACATGATTGCGCGCGCGCTTGGGCATATCGCGCGTACCGGCCCGATCAGTCAGCAGGATCGTTGGGAGGAGGATTCGGGCATCAATACATTCACGCTATCCATCTGCATTGCCGCTTTAGTGGAAGGCGCCGCTTGGCTGTCGCCTCGGGCACATGATTTCGCGCTGGCGCTCGCAGATTACTGGAACGCGCATATCGAGGATTGGACTGCCGTCTATGACACAGCGCTGGCCCGTCGCATCGGTGTGCGTGGCTACTATATGCGTAACGCCCCGTCGGAACGAGACACGAATCCACGCGCGCTGCTCAGCGTGCTGCCGATCAAGAACCGGCTCCACGATCCGGCATTGCCAGCCGAAGAGCAGATCGGAGTAGATTGTCTTCAATTAGTGCGATATGGCCTGCGCTGCGCCGATGATCCGCTTATCCAGGATAGCATTCAGGTCATTGATGCCCTGCTAAAAGTAGAGACGCCGCATGGCGTTTCCTGGCATCGCTATAACGGTGATGGCTATGGCGAGCATCAAGACGGCGCAGCGTTCGACGGGGTGGGACGCGGCCGGGCTTGGCCTCTGCTGACGGGAGAGCGCGGCCACTATGAACTCGCAGCCGGGAAAGATCCGCTACCCTATCTGGCGGCGATGGTGGCCATGAGCGGTGCTGGCGGCATGCTCCCCGAACAAGTGTGGGACAGCGCACCCATACCAGAGCGCGGGCTTTATCCAGGCCGCCCCAGCGGCTCAGCCATGCCCCTGGTCTGGGCGCACGCTGAATACATCAAGCTATTAGTCTCCCGCCAACTAGGCCGCCCATATGATCGACCGCCTGCTACTTGGAAGCGCTATCAGGGAAAACGCCCCGCGATACAACATGCCATCTGGTTGCCGCAGTCCCCGAATCAGAAAATCAGCGTTGGGCAAACACTGCTCGTCGGCATGTATGAACCGGGTGCCATTCATTGGGGCGTTGATGGATGGCAATCTATACAAGATACCGCAACACAGGACACGGGCCTAGGGCTTCACGTCGCTGAACTGGAGACCAAGACATTACTTTCCGGGCAGCGTATCGATTTCACATTTCAGCGTGAGAACAGAGGCGAGTGGATGGGGCGCGATTTTACGATTGCCGTGGTAAGCGGCGAACGCGAATCTTGATTAACGGTTAACTGTGCTAAGAAAGGTTCTCTATGCGTAACGTTGCTTGGTATTCCCGCTTTGCGAAAGCGGCAGCGCACTTTTGCGGGCGACCCAGAGTCTTCGTTCTGGCCGTTGGTGTGATTGCCGTCTGGATAGTCACGGGGCCACTATTTGGCTTCAGCGACACTTGGCAATTGGTCATCAACACCGGCACCACGATCATCACGTTCTTAATGGTTTTTTTGATTCAAAATACACAGAATCGAGACACTGAGGCAATCCAGTTGAAACTCGATGAACTCATCCGCTCAACCAAAGGGGCGCATAACGCACTGCTCGATCTGGAAGAGCTTGAGGTGGAGGACCTTGATGAATTCCGTATTAAGTACGAAGCGCTGGCCAGCGCGGCAAGAGCGGAGCTCAGGCGAGGCGTTCAAGACACCGGAACGCCCGAGCCCTAGCGCGCGATAGGCTCAGATAGCAAAGGACATGAACATGCTCATCGTTATTTCCACTTGTGGATTACTCATCGCGCTAACGGTGCTGATTCACTTTGAAGTGCTCCGTGCCCTGAATGCGGGGCTACCCAAACTCAATATTCCTAGCCGCAATAAGTTGTTGGTGGTGATCTTCACTGCCTTTGCCGCACATACCTTAGAAATTTTTATCTATGGGCTGGGATTCTTCGTTCTGATCAAATACCTGTCGGTGGGTAGCTTGGTAGGCACGGCTGAATTCTCGCTGTTCAACTGCTTTTACTTTTCCGCCGAGACTTATACCTCGCTCGGTTTTGGAGACTTGACGCCAAACGGGCCGGTGCGATTGCTGGTTGGAATCGAAGCGCTGAATGGCTTGTTATTAATCGGATGGTCAGCGTCTTACACTTATTTTGCCATGGAACAGTTCTGGCGTTCCAGCAGTGAAAGCGAGCGCTAATGGCTGATGCGGCTAAGCAGCTATTTTTGCAAATTCCATCCGCACCATTGAACGGAGAGTAAGGATGTTGAAAGATCGAGCGCAGCATCACGCGCGGATTCTATCGCGGACTATTTTAAGTTGGCTAAGCGCTTCTTTGCCGTATCCGCCGCCGGGCTTAAGGGGTGCTTGGCGACGATTTCTTCCAGCGATTTTTTTGCGCCGTCTTTATCACTCAATTCTACTTGGCTGCTCGCGATGTTCAGCATCGCATCCGGCACTTTGGGACTGTTGGGGTAGGTGTGAATCAGCTTTTGCTGTTGGGCGATGGCGGTTTTGTAGTCTTTCAAGGCGGAATAGGAATTGCCGATCCAGTACTGCGCGTTAGCTGCTAGTGGGCTCGCGGGGTAGGTTTTCATGAAGCTTTGAAAACCGGCGATGGCCGCTTGGTAGTTGCCGATTTTGAATAGATTAAAAGCGGTTTCGTAACTGCGATTTTCACCCGCCGGGTCGGACGATGTAGCGGGCGTAGCGGCAGTATCCGGTGCGGCACTCGCGCCAGGCGCAGGGCTTGGGCTGGACGCGGGGCCATCCACGCGTTCCAACTTGCGCAGCCGGTTGTCGAGATCGACATACAAATCCTTCTGGCGCTTTTGCGTGGTGTCGATGTTGTAGGTGTTGACTTCGATTTGGCCGCGCAGCTTGGCCATGTCGTTCTTCATCGTTTCGACACTTTGCAGCAACTCGAGCAGGCCCTGCGAGCGCAGGGTCGCATCGAGCTTGGTGACGCGCTCATCCATGGCTTTTAGTTTTTGCTGTAACTGTTGATTCTCTTGTTGCAGCACCTCGATGTTTTTGTGTGCCTCATCGTCCGTGAACAAGCCCGCGAGAGCCGTATGGCTCGCGGCGAGCAAAACAAACGCTACTCCGGCGTGGCGCATTTTACTCACCCTGATACACGATGTCGGTGCGACGGTTTTGCAACCAGCAGGCTTCTTCTGGGCAGTCGGCGCGCGGTTTTTCTTCGCCGAAGCTGACGGATTCCATTTGCGCTTCTTTCACGCCGAGCACGGAGAGTATTTTGCGTACGCTCTCGGCGCGCTTGTTGCCGAGCGCGAGATTGTATTCGCGGCTACCACGTTCGTCGGCGTTACCTTGCAGGAATACTTTAGCGGAGGCGTTATTGCTCAGGTATTTGCCATGCGCTTCAATCATCGCCTTGTATTCGGGGTTCACGTCGAAGCTGTCATAGTCGTAAAACACGCTACGTTTGGAGAGAATATTGCTTGGGTCCTTGAGCGGATTCACGCTTTGCACTTGCGGCGCTAGGATGCGGGTATCGGCCACGGGCGGCAGCACTTTTGGCGCTTGGGTACGGTCTTCAACTGGTACAGGGGTCTGGTCTTTTTTTGGCTCGCTCGCACATGCGGAGAGCAAGGCGGTGGCAATCAAAGTGAGATAAACACGTTTCATAGATTTACTCCTTTAAAAATGGTGCAAAGTCATTAAGGTTTGGGTTTAATCAAGGGCCCCCAAGCCGGCTCACGCACATCGCCGGATTGGGCCGAGAGTTTCTGCTTTACACGACCGTCGCTGGACACGGCAGCCAACACGCCGCGACCTAATACCGAGGTCGCAAATAAAATCATCTTGCCGTTTGGTGCCCAACTGGGCGATTCGTCATGTGCATTGTCGGTCAGTACTTGTACCTGACCAGAAATAATGTCTTGCACCGCAACGCGGAAGCGGCCACCTTCGCGTTGAATAAAGGCAAATGATTTGCCGTCCGGACTGTAGCGCGGCGAGACATTGTAACTGCCGTCAAAGGTTAGCCGCGCCGGTTCGCCACCGTAGGACGGCATACGATAAATCTGCGGGCTACCGCCACGATCCGAGGTGAAGAGCAGGTATTTTCCATCGGGCGACCAGCTCGGTTCGGTGTCGATGCCTGTGCTATTGCTTAGGCGTTTCAGCCCCGAGCCATCGGTGTTGATGGAATAGATTTGCGAGTGACCATCGCGCGTGAGTACGACGGCGATTTGGCGTCCGTCCGGTGACCAAGCCGGTGCGCTATTGTTGCCTTTGAGATTGGCGGCGATCTGGCGCTGTCCGTTGGCGAGATTTTGCACATAGACGATAGGTTTTTTTTGATCGAAAGCGACATAGGCCAGCCTGCCGCCATCCGGCGACCACACGGGAGAGATGATGGGCTCGCGCGAAGAGAATACGCTTTGTGCACCATAGCCATCGGAGTCGGCCACTTGCAGTTCATACATCGCGCCGCGCTTGGTGATGTAGGCAATACGTGAAGAAAATGCACCCGGATCGCCGGTGAGCTTTTCAAAAATAATGTCCGCAATTTGATGTGCGGTGAAGCGCATTTGCGCGGGCGTGGTCGGCAAGCTGTACCCGGCGAGCTGCACCACCTGATCTTGGCGCAAAGTGTCGATCAGGCGAAACTGCACATCTAACTTGCCACCGGGCTGTGCCACGATGCTGGCGATGGCTAAGGCCACCGTGCCCTTCGCTTTCCAATCTGCGACGCGCACATCGGCGGGGCCACGCATCAAGGGCATGCCTGCGGTGTCGATCAACTTGAACAAACCACTGCGCGCCAAATCTGCCGTAATGATCTGGCTCATTTTTTCGGGGTAAGCCTCTTCGCCAGAAAAGGGGGCGATGGCGATAGGAATTTGCAGCGTCGCACCGCCAGTGATTTCGATGGTAAGCGCGGCGCGCGCGCTCAGTGCCGCGCAACACAGCGCGATGGCGGCGAAGCACAAAAAGAAATTCAGGCGAGTACGCATCATGATTTATTCATTAGGTTTGAAATTTAAATGCAGTTCCCGAAAGGCGTTGAATACTTCGGGCTGGGGCGGTACGGGCAGCGGCTCTGCTTGCAATATCGCATTCTCCACGGCCTTGTCACAAGCAGCAAGGCCGCTGCCCTTGCGTAAAAGTGGGTTGCCGCGCAGCTGGCCGGTGGGCAGCAGCGCGATGTCGAATTCGAGTTGCGGCTTACCGTCGCCGCACAGCGCCTTATTCAGCTTGCTGCGAATCTTGCTCTGGATGCGCCCGGTATAGTCGCTCACAATGGATTGCTGCGCTGCGGCCTGTTGCGCTTGCGCGCGTTTCGCTACGTCCTCACGCATTTGTTGTTGCCGCACAGCTTCGGCCTCGCGCGTCTGTTCTTGTTTCAGTTGCGTTTGTTTTAATAATTCCTGTTTGCGCTTTTCTTCCTGCGCGCGTTTTTCCTTCAAGGCGATGTCCGGTGTTTTTACCGGCGTGGGTTCGGGCTTGGGCGTTGCCTTCTTTAGCGGCGCCGGCGCGGGTGGCGGCGGTTCGACCGTTTTGGCAACAGGCGTCGTGGCAGGCGGCGTGGGCAGACTCGACCACAAATCGACCACTACGCCCGCCGGTTCTTTTGCCTGCCAGGTGATACCAAAAACTAACAGCGCAAAAAATGCCGCATGCACCAACACGGCCAAGATGCCCGATTGAAAACGATATTGATTGGCGGCAGGCGCGATCAATTTGCATTGGGCTTGGCGAGCAGGCCCACCTTCTTGACTTGGTTCTGACTCAAGATGTCCATCACCTTCAACACTTCTTCATAACGTACCGCTTTGTCGGCGGCGATGACCACCGCTTGCTCGGGGTTCTTGGCCTGCTTTTGTTTAATGGCTTCAATCAGGCTGACGCGATCAACTTCAGTCTCGCTCGAAGAATGCTCGCGGTCACGCAAAAACAATTTTTTATCCGCGTGGAGAATCACTTCCAGCGGCGCGACCGGTGCTTTGAGTTGCTGGCCCACTTGCGGCAACTCGATCTGCCCCGGATTGATTAAGGGTGCTGCCACCATGAATACGATGAGCAATACCAGCATCACGTCGATAAACGGCACGACGTTGATCTGGTTCATGAGGCGGCGTTGTCTCGGCATGTGTTAGTTTGGAACCACGGATGCACACGGATAAACACGGATAAGGGCAAAATCGGGATTCAGCAGCGAGCTAATAAGTTTCCTCACCTCGCTTGAAGGGAGTGATACTCGTGCTGGGTTTTTATCTGTGTTCATCCGTGGCTAAGTCTTTAACGCGCTTGTCTTTGCAAAATATTCGAGAATTCTTCCATGAAGCTCTCATAGCGGATCGCCAGCCGGTCGATGTCGTGGGTGTAGCGGTTATACGCGATCACAGCGGGGATCGCGGCAAACAGGCCCATGGCGGTGGCGATCAAGGCTTCTGCAATGCCGGGGGCGACATGCGCTAACGTGGCTTGTCCGACATTGGCCAAACCGCGAAACGAATTCATGATGCCCCACACCGTGCCGAATAGACCGATATAGGGGCTGACCGAGCCGACCGTGGCGAGGAAGGCCAGCTTGCGCTCCAAGGCATCCACCTCGCGCTGATAGGCGGCGCGCATGGCGCGGCGCGTGCCGTCCATGACGCTGCTGATATCCAAGCCGGATTGTTTTTTGAGTTTGGCGTATTCGCGAAAACCCGCTTCAAAAATCTTTTCCATGCCGCGCGGGACCAATCGCCCCGAGGTCAGGTTCTGGAAAATATGATTCAGGTCGGCGCCTCCCCAGAATTCTTTCTCGAATTCGTCCGCTTGTCTGATCGCCGTGCGCAGCGCGAACATTTTTTGAAAAATAAATAACCAGGACATGAAAGAAGCAATCAGCAGCAACAGCATAACGAGTTGCACGATGATGCTCGCACTGGTGAGCATGGTGAAAAAGGAAAAGTCGGGCGTCGCTTCTATTGTCATGCGGGGGCCAAGCTTTCAAGTTGTTGTTTAAGGTGAGGTGGAATGCTGACGGGCTTGAAGCTTGCGCCGTCAACACAAACGATTTTTACCATCGCCTCGACGAGTGTCGCATCGCGCGTGACCGTCTGAAACACTTCAATCGTACTGCGTCCAAATTTTGTCAGGCGCACGGTGACCGTCAACGCATCATTGAACTGTGCAGGCCGTAAATATTCTATCGCTACCGAGCGCACCACGAAGATGACATTATAGTTACGCAACAGTGTGGGCTGCTCGACGCCCGCCGCGCGTAGCCACTCAGTGCGGGCGCGCTCCAAAAATTTTAAGTAGTTGGCGTAGTAAACCACACCGCCGGCGTCGGTGTCCTCGTAGTACACCCGGACGGGAAAAGTGAAAGTATAAGATTCCTGCGCCACACTCACTGTGCGCTATCCCACATATCGCGATTTAAGCCTGAGGTCGGCGCGACCAAGCCAAAGTGCTCATACGCTAAAGGCGTGGCGATGCGGCCGCGCGGCGTGCGCATCAAATAGCCTTGCTGGATCAGGTAAGGTTCCAGTACATCTTCGATGGTGTCGCGCTCTTCGCCGATTGCCGCTGCCAGATTATCCAGCCCGACCGGGCCGCCGCCGAATTTGCTCAGTACGGCTTCCAGCAGCTTGCGATCCATGACGTCGAAGCCGCTCTTGTCCACATCCAGCATCGACAGCGCTGCATCGGCTACCGCCGGGGTGACGTGGCCATCGGCCTTTACCTCGGCGAAATCGCGCACTCGGCGCAACAGGCGGTTGGCGATGCGCGGCGTACCGCGCGAGCGGCGTGCAATTTCATAAGCGCCCTCATCGGTAATCTGTACATTGAGCAGGCCAGACGAGCGCGTCACGATCAGTTGCAACTCGGCGGGCGAATAAAATTCCAGCCGGGCCACGATGCCGAAGCGGTCGCGCAGCGGGTTGGTCAACATACCGGCGCGCGTCGTAGCACCCACTAAGGTAAACGGTGGCAGATCGAGTTTGACCGAGCGCGCGGATGGGCCTTCGCCGATCATGATGTCGAGTTGATAGTCTTCCAATGCGGGATAAAGAATTTCTTCCACCACGGGGGATAGTCGATGAATCTCGTCGATGAACAGCACATCGTTCGGCTCAAGATTGGTCAGCAGCGCGGCCAGATCGCCCGCCCGCTCCAACACCGGGCCGGATGTCAGGCGCAAATTCACGCCCATCTCGCGCGAGATAATGTGCGCCAGCGTGGTTTTGCCCAGGCCGGGTGGGCCGAATAAAAGCACATGATCCAGCGCCTCTTTGCGATTGCGCGCCGCCTGGATGAAGATGGTGAGCTGCTCACGAATTTTTTGTTGGCCCACGTATTCGTCCAGTAGCTTCGGGCGCAAGGCGCGTTCGACGGCTTCTTCCTGGGGAGATTGATTGGTGGGAGCGATGAGGCGGTCAGTTTCGATCATGGTGTCATTTTGCTTTAAGACTTGGGGCTGGGTAATTTTAACGCGGCGTTTTGCACGACTTCCGCCGTAGCGATCAAGTCCACCAAAAACTGCTCGGTAATGTCCAAGTGACCTTCATACTCCGCAAGATTGCGCATTTCATGCGCTTTAGACAGGACTCGCCATAGCGGTGCTTCCAATCCCAACGTGTGGGGCAAGGATTGAAATACAAGATAACGGTTATCCGAACGATATCCGTGCCAACGTAAGGCGGCTAGTGCGAATGCATGGGATGCGTTGTAAGTCAGATCAAAGCGACTTGCCAGTGAATTCACTTTACGTTTTGCATCCGCCAGCCGCTCGTTGCCGGATGTAATTAACCCATTAAACTCCCTGGTTGAAGGGGGTTCGGCCACCAGTTTGCCGATACGCGCGAGGTTTTTTAGTTCCGCTTTGCTCACTTTAAATCCTGGTCAGTACCTATTAGAAACAGTTTGGGCCGCTGCGCCACTTTGGCGGCAAAACCCTGTTCAGTCTTGCTTTTCCCCGCCCACTCGCGTGATGAATAGAGTGTCGGGTTCACTGGTCTGCCCAATGTAGCCTCAGCCGTTTGCAGGGTTTTGAATATCTCTGCGTAGCTTAAATTTTCACAAATCAGCATCAAGTCGATATCGCTTTTTGCGGTGTCCGCGCCTTGCGCCACCGAGCCATAAATGAAGGCGGCAATGATGCGGTCAGTGAAGGGTTGCAGGGCAAGGCGCAGGGGTTCGGCCAATCCGACAGTTTTGACAATGATGCCGCACAACTCTTGATAAAGGGGTGAATCGGGGTCAGCTTGATAATGTTTTTGTGTGCCAACCATCCGTACTGTGACCAGCCCACTTTCTGCCAAGCGCGCTAATTCTCGTTGTACGGCACCGGAGCCCACACTCAGCAAATTGATGAGCTCGGTCGCATAAAAACTACGGTCAGGCTGGCCGAATAGCATGCCGAGCACACGCTTCTGCGTGGCAGAAAACAAGGCATCGGCTAGGCTCTTACGGGCCTTAACCCTGCCCGCTTTAGTCGTCACTTTGGTCTTTGTACCCATATTGGGTATGTTACTACCCAAATTGGGCATGTTCAAGCGCATGCGTAGATTGTCAGCTCTTCGATAAAAATTTCAATGCTTGACGAATCCCATCTGAGACGCTGGCATCCGGCGTCAATTGTTTCACGGCCCATAGTGCCTCCTTGTCATTATAGCCAAGCGCGCTGAGCGCATTGAGAATGTCGGCCTCGCTGGAAGGGCGCGCGCCAGCGGTGGATACGGTAGCTACTGCGGCTGAAAATTTGTCACGCAATTCCAGCAGCAAACGCTCGGCTGTTTTTTTGCCGATGCCAGGTACTTTGGTGATGCGCCCGGTTTCTTGTGCGGCGATGGCGTTGGCCAGATCGGTCACGCTCATGCCAGAGAGCACAGAGAGCGCGGTCTTCGCGCCGATACCGCTGACTTTAAGTAGCTGACGAAATGCTTGTCGTTCGGCATCGGTGCCGAAGCCATAGAGCAAATGCGCGTCCTCGCGGATGGTCAAATGCGTATAAAGCGTGATGCGTTCGCCGTTGGCGGGCAGGTTGTAAAAGGTGCTCATCGGTACGTCTATTTCATAGCCGATGCCACCCACATCAACGAGGACATGGGGCGGTTGTTTTTCTGCGAGGATGCCGGTAATGCGTCCGATCATGGTGTCTGCTTTGCTTGAATGAACATGGCTGTGAGTTTTTTAGTTGTATTCAATACTGGGCGCGCTGCAAGAACAGCTATTTACGACGAGCGGTAACGATGCCCATTGGCCCACGAGATCATCTCGGGCCAGATCGCGGATGGTGGCGACGGCGGCAAACGCGCTGTTGCGATTGGCGTAGCAAGGGGCAATCACGCTCAATTCGAGTTGCGGAGCGAGGGCGGCGCTTAAAATGAAAGAGGCGATTTCATACGTAGGCCCCGCGTCAACATCCGCGATAAAAATCAGACTGAGATTTGAGCAATAAATATTTTTTTGCAGCAGAGCGACATTCATCTGGACGCGGGTCTGCCAGCCGTCTTCGAGTGCCAGAGTGGGGCGTAATCTACTTTTGGAAGATGCACGGCCAATCGCGACCTCCACACTATTGCTGATGACTAATTGGTCGGTGTAGAGCATGTCGAGATGCGCGCGATAATGGCTGCGCGTAAAGTTCCACAGGAGCCCCGTATCCACCAGAAGCCGGGTTTCGGCGCTATCAGCGAGGCAGGTCTGAGCATACGCGGGGACGCCGCAGCCGAGCAGGGCGCTACCCGCTGCCCAGTTCAGGTACTGTCGTCGTGCAGGGTTGAGCGGCGTACTCACGGTGCGCCACCGATTAAGCGACCATTACGCACACGATAGCCCGCCGTGGCGAGCTGCCCTAATCCTTGGCCGCCATGCGCGTGGCAAATCGCACAGGCCAAGGCATCCGCCGCATCGGGCGAGGGCGTGCCGGGGAGCTTTAACAGGCGTTTCACCATTTCCTGTACTTGCGTTTTATCCGCGTGACCATTGCCCACAACGGCTTGTTTGACTTGTAGTGCGGTGTATTCGGCTACCGGTAGATTGGCCAAGACTGCCGCGCATATTGCTGCGCCGCGCGCTTGACCCAAGAGGAGGGTGGACTGGGGGTTGATGTTGACAAAAACTTGTTCGACCGCGACTTGTTCGGGTTGATGTTGCTGGATAATTTCAGTCAGGCTATCGAGGATGGTTTTGAGCCGCTCGGGCAATGATGCGTCGGGGGTGCGGATACAACCGCTGGAGACATAGGCGAGTTGATTGCCGGTCTTGTCGATCAAGCCGAAGCCTGTGATGCGTAAGCCGGGATCAATGCCGAGTATGCGGATCGTTATTCCTCCGGCACTGCGCTGGTGAAAACCTCTTGGACGTCATCCAGGCTCTCCAACGCATCCAGTAATTTTTGCATTTTTACAGCGTCGTCGCCCTTGAGTTCGGTTTCCATCGTAGGCTTGTAAAGCACTTCCGCGATTTCAGCTTTGAGCCCGGCTTTTTCCAAAGCGTCTTTCACCGCTGAAAAATCGTGTGGGCCGGTGACGACTTCGATGCTGCCATCGTCGTTGGTAATTACGTCTTCGGCACCGGCATCAATCGCGGCTTCCATCACTTTGTCTTCCGAGGTGCCGGGCGCGAATACCAGTTGCCCGCAATGTTTGAATTGATAGGCCACGCAACCATCCGTGCCCATATTGCCGCCATATTTAGCAAAGGCGTGACGCACATCAGCCACCGTGCGCACTTTGTTGTCGGTAAGGCAATCCACCATTACCGTAGCACCCCCGACGCCATAGCCTTCGTAGCGCGCTTCTTCATAGGTCACGCCTTCCAGCTCGCCGGTGCCGCGCTTGATGGCGCGGTCGATATTGTCGCCCGGCATGTTTTCGGCTTTGCCTTTGTCGATGGCAAGGCGCAAGCGCGGGTTGTCATTGGGGTTGCCGCCTCCCATGCGCGCTGCGACGGTGATTTCTTTAATCAGGCGCGTGAAAACCTTACCGCGCTTGGCGTCTTGACGCCCTTTGCGGTGCTGAATATTTGCCCACTTGGAATGACCGGCCATCGTTCTAAACTTCCTGGAAAAAACAGTGCAATGTTACCATTTGCGGCTTGCGGAATCCTAAGAAAAGTTAAACCCGCCAACTCAAAAAACGATTTGCCACAGAGGACACAGAGGGCACAGAGAAAACCCACCCCAGGGCGACACACAGATTGACGATCAAGCACGGTATTTCTCTGTGTACTCTGTGACCTCTGTGGCAAAAATTAGCTTAATAAATAGCGTAAGGAAAAAGAATCATGGCTGAGCCAATGCTGATCGCAAAATCTGAGATTGATGTTTTTCTGCTGCCCAAGATGGCTAATCGTCACGGTGTCATTACCGGCGCCACCGGCACAGGCAAAACCGTTACCCTGCAAGTGCTGGCCGAAAATTTCAGCCGCCAGGGCGTGCCGGTTTTCATGTCCGATGTGAAGGGCGACCTCTCCGGCATCAGCCAGCCCGGCAAGATGAACCCTAAGATAGAAGAACGACTCGCCACTATGCGTGTGCAAGATCATGCCTTCGCCGCCTGTCCGGTCGCGTTCTGGGACGTATTTGGCGAGCTGGGGCATCCGGTACGCAGCACCGTATCCGAAATGGGGCCGCTATTGATGGGGCGCATGCTCAATCTGAATGAGACCCAAGAAGGCGTACTTAATCTGGTATTTAAAGTCGCCGACGATATGGGCCTCTTGCTGCTCGATCTGAAAGACCTGCGCGCCATGCTGCAAAATGTGGGCGACAACGCCAAGCAATACACCACCGAATACGGCAACATCTCCGCTGCCTCCATCGGCGCTATTCAACGCGGCTTACTGCAAATTGAAACGCAGGGCGGCGACTGCTTCTTTGGCGAGCCTGCGCTCAATTTAGAAGACCTGATCCAGACCGATGCTACAGGGCAAGGTGTAGTTAACATACTCGCCGCCGATAAACTCATGCAATCACCCAAGGCTTATTCGACTTTTTTATTATGGCTGTTGTCAGAATTGTTCGAGCGTCTGCCGGAAGTGGGCGACCCAGATAAACCCAAGCTCGTGTTCTTTTTTGACGAAGCGCATCTCTTGTTCAACGACGCGCCGGATGCGCTGCTGGAGAAAATTGAACAAGTCGTACGCCTAGTGCGCTCCAAAGGCGTCGGCGTGTATTTCGTTACGCAAAACCCGCTTGATATCCCGGATCGCGTACTGGGCCAGCTCGGCAACCGTGTGCAGCACGCACTGCGTGCCTTCACCCCGCGCGACCAAAAGGCGGTCAAAGCCGCCGCCACCACCATGCGCGAAAATCCGAAATTCGATGCTGAAGCCGCCATCACCGAGCTTGGCGTGGGCGAAGCGCTAGTCTCCACCTTGAATGAAAAAGGCCAGCCCATCATCACCGAGCGCGCGCTAATCCTGCCACCGCAGGGCCAGATCGGCCCGATCAATGAGGCGATGCGCCGCGCAATTATTCAAAACTCGCTCGTCGCCGGTGTGTACGAAAAAAACGTGGATCGCGAATCCGCCTACGAGATACTCAAAGCGCGCGCCGCGCAAGTGAGCGAAACCGAAGCCACGCCACAGTCTGCTTCCGCACAAGAATCCAGCGGCGGCTGGGGCGATATCCTGGGCAGCGTACTCGGCGGGGGCAGCGGCAAGCGTCAGAGCATGGGCGAGACGCTAGCCAAAAGTGCCGCGCGCGCCATCGGCAGCGAAGTCGGGCGGCAGATTATTCGCGGGGTGTTGGGTTCGATCTTGGGGGGTGGGAAGCGGCGGTGATGCGGGCGTTACTCGTATTTGTATCGTTGCTTCAAATCCTTTGGACAAGCCCCTTTAATGTAAGTGCGGG